>NZ_JAWRWZ010000011.1:0-241689 GCF_046535285.1 Chryseobacterium sp. SIMBA_028
CAGAATGAAGGGAAAAAGGGGCATCGGGGTGCCTGCAGTCATTATATATAGGATGGGCAATGGAGGATGTACATATATAGTATATAAGGATGACGTTTTTAGGGAACGGATACTTTCTATAGGTTTTGGCCAAGGTCGAATTCGCTGGGGATTTATATTAAGATGGGCTAGAGCCCATCACTACTGAATAGGAATAGAAAGAATATTCAATCTATGTCTTACATTCGGCAGTAAATAAAAAAATTCCGTGGAAATATCAACATTTAGAATTTCCACGGAATTTTTATCAATGAGATTATATTTTCATTTCAAGACATATATATTTTCCCTAAGTCTTCAAAAGTGAAACTATATAATTATACTTAATTATTGTTGTTCCTTATAAATAGCGCTTAAAAATTCTGCATAAGATTTCTCTAAACCTATGACATCTCCTGATTTAAGGTTCAAACCACCTACTCCGGAAGTATCGGGCTTAATTTTCAAGGACGAAATTTGAAAATACAAATTTTCATCGTCACTCTTAGGCTGAACTTTTATGGTTGAACCTAAAAGCTTCTTGGTAGAGATTGTATACACTTCTCCAGGAATAATTTTTAATTTTAAAAAAGATCGAGGTGATAAGGTATAGTCTTTCCTATTAACATTTATTTTCTGATCTTTCTCTGCAGACGCAAATATATACATTGCTCCATTCTGACCAGTCAATTTCTCTTTTGGGGTGTAATATAAGGCTATCTTATAATTGGAAGCATTGAATGCCTGGGGTGAACCATCAATATTTTCAAAAGGTTTTATAGCAAAAGTATTGGCACCAATTTCCTTTGCTTTTTTATATACCAATGAAAATACCATTGCATCATCTTTTGAAAACCCCTGAACTTCTACTTCACCTAAATAGATTACATCTGACTCAGCGGTATCTTTTTTATATAAAAATTTATCTGAATTATCATTTGTCTTTTCAACTTTAGTCAAATAGACATTTTGTGCACTCAAAAGCTGGATGCACAATACGGAAAAGAAGATGGCTATATTTTTCATAATATTATTGTTGTGAAAGAACATCAACACACTCTTCAAGACTATGCTCCCAATGTCTTGCTTCTATCTTATAGGTTTCTTCTATTTTATCCAAGGACATGGTACTTCTTACAGGTCTTTTGGCTGGTGTTGGATACTGCTCTGTAGTCAAAGGGTTTAATTTTATTGAAGATTTTGAAAACTCAGCAATTTTTTTGGCGAATTCAAACCATGTTGTTTCGGGATAGTTTGAGAAATGAAATATTCCAAAGGTTTTATTGGGTGTTTCGATAATCTTCATGATAGCCTCGGCGAGATCATTGGCATTGGTAGGTTGACCGAACTGATCAGCTACAATTCCTAATTCTTCTTTTTGAGAGAAAAGGTTCAGCATGGTTTTAACAAAATTCTTATTAAATTCTGAATAAAGCCAAGAGGTTCTTAGAATAATAGTCTTTGGGTTAATTTCCAATGCTAGCTCCTCACCTTTTCTCTTTGATTCTCCGTAAGCACCTATTGGGTTAGTAAAATCATCCTCTGAGTAAGGTAGGTTTGTATCTCCATCGAAAACATAGTCTGTAGAGACATGGATCAGGATCGCTTTAAAATCTGTGCAAGCCTGAGCAAGATTGGCTACTCCGTCTGCATTTACAGCAAATGCTTTTTCTCTTTCTTTTTCTGCCAAATCTACGGCAGTGTATGCTGAAGCATTGATACAGTAGTCTGGTTTATTATCATAAAAAAAATCGTTTACCTGATCTTCGTTTGTAATATCTAGGGTGGTAGAATCTGTAAATAAAAACTCGTATTGGTTTTCAAAATCGGGTGCTATTTTCCTGATGCAGTTTCCTAACTGACCGTTGCTGCCTATTACTACTATTTTTTTCATATATTATTAATTTTAAAATTGTCAAAAAGTTCTTTAAAAGATACTCATTAAGAATTTCTCGCATTTTGAGATCTTAAAAACTTTACTCTTGACTGGAAGTCTTTTTGAGGCAGGTCCACATAAAATTTGTGGAATGTTTCTTTGATGTCTTCCGGATGTATTTCTGATTTTCTTGTTTTCAGGTTAAAGTAAATAACGGTTACCCAAAGTACGGCATGAACCGTCTTTTCGTCTAAGCTTTTCATTAGAATTTCAACCTTGGCTGTTCTATCCTGAATCTCAATGGTCTTGCTGCTGATAACTACCTGGGTATTGTATCTTACTTCTTTCAGGTAAGCAATTTCATTTTGAATGGCAATCCATGTACAGCCTGTTTGTTTGGTATATTCTTCATAGGTAAATCCGTAAAAAGTCTCTACATGATCTTCTCTGGCATTGAACATATAGTCAAGATATTTCACATTGTTCAGGTGTCCGATGGGATCACAATCACTAAACCTAACCTTTACCGTAGTTGATACTTCTTTTTCCATTCCGCAAAAATAAAAAAACCGCCTCTAAAAGAGACGGTTGGTTTTATAAATCTTTGTTAATTTGCTGAAATTATTGAATTCCTAATTCTTTTTTAACAGCTGCAGTCGCATCAGCTCCTGCTTTGTAAAGGAATGCAGGTGAATTTGCATCCATAATGTAGTCATAACCGTTAGCTTTTGCTACTTTTTCAACTGCATCATTTAATTTTTTCTCAATAGGTCCGAAGGCTACTTCTTGTTTAGCTTGTAGATCTTTTTGAGCTTTGTCATTCATTTGAGCTATTTCTTCCTGCATTTTTTGTAATTCTGCTTCTCTAGCTTTGTTTTCGTCTGCAGTTTTCTTTGGAGCTTCTTCGCTATACTGCTTTAATTTGGCTTGTCCGGCATCTGCTTTTTTCTTAATCTCAGCTTGCTTAGTATCAAAGAATGTCTTAAGATCAGCATCTGCTTTTTTCTTTTCAGGCATTGCATTAAGAACTCCCAATACATCTAAAGTAGCCATTTTTTGAGCCTTTGCCATACCTACAGAAACAAACATCATCACTGCTGCAAATAATACACTTAATTTTTTCATAATTGGTAAATAAATAATTTAATTTGTTTTTAGATTTTAAATATAAGTAAAAGTTAATTTAAAAAGTTACTTTTTACTTTTAGTACTAGCTTTATCTTTCTTATCTGTTCCTTTCAATAAAATAGTTAATACTTTTTCTGTATAATCATATTTTCCTTGAAGAAAAATAACACTAATGTTATTGCTTTTATCAAGAACTATGCCCAAGCCGTTTTTTTCGGACATTGTTTTAATTGCTCCCCAGATCTGATCCTGGAATGGCAAAACAAGGTTTGTTCTTAATTTTGTAATTTCACCATTGGCTCCAAAACGTAAGCTTGTAGTTGTTTTGATATTTTTATCGAGATCTACAACCTCTTTTTCTCTAAGCTTTAATTGATCCCCTATCAATAACACTTTTTCACTTTCGAATGCCGCTTTTTTCCTTTCATATTCTGACTGCATGTTTTGAAGTTCAGACTGCCAGGTATCAATTTGAGAATTCAATCTCGCTTCGGCTTCTTTATACTGAGGTAATTTATTTAAAATTTCATTAGTATCCACTACTCCTATTTTCTGAGCATTTGAAAACCCAAAAAGCAAAAGTAATACAAAAGTGATGGTTATTTTAAAGTTCTTCATATTAATAATTATAACGATTGGTTCATCAAGAAGTGGTTTCTCCATCCAGATGGATCTCCTGATAGAGTTTTATCAAATCCATAAGCGAAGTCAAATCCGATTAATCCGAATGCCCCCATATAAACTCTTACTCCGACCCCTACTGATCTTTTCAGCTGGAATGGATTATAATTACCCCAAGAGTTCCAAACGTTACCTCCTTCTGCAAATGTTAATGCATAGATTTTAGCTGTTTGGTTCAATGAAATCGGATATCTTAATTCTAAAGTAAATCTGTTATAGATTGTACCCCCTCCTTTTTGAGTAATATCTGTACCTTCTCCACCATAGGTACTTGCATTTTCATATCCTCTCAATGGAATTAGCTCTCTACCATCATATCTACCTCCGAATAACCCTGTACCTCCTACATAGAATCTTTCAAATGGCGGTGCACCAAGGTTTTTGTTATAACCATCCATGAATCCCATTTCAGCAGAAGATCTTAACACCAATTTCCCAATGATTTCGTTATATACATCAGCCTTGAACTTAATTTTGTAGAATTCCATCCACTTATATTTATCAACAGGCTTCATTGTAGAATAGTCTTTATTGCTAAACAATGAATATGGCGGCGTTAACTTCGCAGAAAGTTCAATATTGGAACCCATTGTTGGGAAGATCGGATCTATCCCTGCAGAGTTTCTACTTAAACCTAAATTGATACTGAAGTTATTTGCATTTCCATAGTATTCTGTAGTCTCTCCAAACTGGAATGGATAATTATTAAAGTCATACTTCTGGAATTGTACTCCTGTATATAATGAGAAATAATCATCCGGCCAGTTCAATAGTCTGTTTAAACCTACTGATGCCGAGAATATATTAAGTTTCTGAGATCCTCCGTAACCGTCACTATATTTTACTCTAGAGTTATTCAAACTTACAGAAAGCGCAGTTGGCCTTGTACCGAACAACCATGGCTCAGTAAATGACACACCATAATTCTGGAAATATTGTCCTGCCTGTACTTGAATAGAGAAAGTCTGCCCGTCTCCCTGTGGTACTGGTTTAAAGTCCTTAAATTTAAGGAAGTTTCTTAATGAGAAGTTATTAAATGTTAACCCCAAAGTTCCGATGAAGCTGTTTCCTCCATATCCTGCCTGAAGCTGAACCTGAGAAGATCCTTTTTCTACCAGTTTCCAATTGATATCTACGGTATTATCCTGTTGGTTTGGTTGAATATCCTGTCCCACCTGTTGTGGATCGAAGAATGACATACCTGCCAAATCAAAATAAGTTCTTTTGATCTCTGTTTTTTTGAAAAGTTCACCTGGTTTTGTTCTTAAGGCTCTAAGAACTACGTGGTCATGGGTAGTTGTGTTCCCTTGCCATGTTACTTTATTCCAGGTAGCTTGCTCTCCTTCGTTAATTCTAACTTCAAGATTCACAGCATCTCCTGAAACTGATTTTTCAACCGGTGTTACGTTAGAGAAAAGGTACCCATTATTCATGTATACAGACTTGATATCGGAATCATCTTCCTTACCACCGTCTTCTCCTACTTTTTTGTTGAATCCTACTGCATCGTAAATATCTCCTTTCTTGTATCCCAGCAATCTCTGTAGATATTCTGTAGAGTATACCGTATTACCTGTAAATGTAATGTCTCCGATATAGTATTTTTTACCTTCGTTAAGCTTTACATTGATCTCATAATTATTTCTTTTATTTCTCCATACAGAGTCTGAAACTATTTTTGCGTCTCTATACCCTAAGGAGTTATAATAATTGACCAAGCTTTGCTTATCTTCCTGATATTTTTCTTCAATGAATTTTGAAGACTTCAAGATCCCTCCGATTCCAAAACGTCTTTGCTTTGTTTCTTTAAAAGCTTTATTTCTAAGCTTTCTATCGGTTACACTTGTATTACCTTCAAATTCAATATGATCGATTTTGATCTTTCTTCCCTTGTCTACATTAATCGTCCAATCTACCAAAGATGGATCTCCGGCATTGATTTTATCCTCAATACTGATTTTTGCATCAGCAAAACCTTTTTTAATATAGTCTTTTGGGATATTCGTCTTAAGACTTGAAACGAGGTTTTGAGTAATCTTTGTTCCTGGCTTCAGATTGTTGTCTTTAGCTAGTTTTTCATTTTTAGATTTCCCTATTCCTTTCCCCTTGAATTTTACTTCTCCAAGTTCCTTCAGGTCCTGAAGATAGAATTTAAGAACGACTGTCTGTCCTTCAATACTTTGAACGTATACTTCCACTTCAGAAAAAGATTGGGTATCCCAAAGCTTTTTAACAGCATTACTGATCTTCTGCCCTGGAATGTCTACGCTTTCTCCTTTAGCTAAGCCTGTAAACCTTAAGATCTGAGCTGGTGTATATTTTTTTACCCCATCTACAACGATGTCTTTAAGTGTATAAGTGCCTACCTCATTTTCTGTGTGTACAGCATTACTTACTTTGGTGCTGTCCTGTGGAGTTACTTGTCCATAAAAATGCGCAGAAGCAGCAAACATAATGATGGGTAATAGTCTAAACTTCATTTTATCGAGTCTTTCTTTTCTTTTAAATTTATTGGCCTTGTATCTGCTCTCCGGTTAATCCGTATCTTCTTTCCTTATTTTGATAATCTACAATACATTGGAAGAAAATATCTTTGGTAAAATCCGGCCATAGAACATTTAAAAACTGTAATTCAGCATAAGCAATCTGCCAAAGAAGGAAGTTACTTATCCTGATTTCGCCACTTGTTCTGATCAGTAAATCTACTGGAGGAAAATTCTTGGTATAGAGATAATCTTCAAATAGTTTTTCATCAATATTCTCTATTTCTACCTTTCCTTCTTTTACATCAGAACTTATATTTTTAACGGCTTCCAGGATTTCATTTTGTGAGCCATAGCTTATCGCTAATACAAGGTTTCCTTTTGTGTTTTCTTTTGTAAGATCTACCACACGCTGCAACTGCTCTCTTACTAAAGTAGGCAGTTTATTCAGGTTTCCTATTACATGCATTCTTAATCCTTTGCTAAAGATCTCTTCTGCTTCCAGCAGTAAAGTTTCTACAAGCAAATTCATAAGAGTACTCACTTCTTCAGCCGGACGACTCCAGTTTTCTGAAGAGAACGTGTAAAGTGTTAAATAGGGGATATTGATCTCATTACATGCATTAATAGCATTTCTTACAGCATTAATGGCATTTTTGTGACCGAAGGTTCTATCTTCGCCACGAGATTTTGCCCATCTTCCATTGCCATCCATAATGATGGCCACGTGTTTCGGTAAATTCTCAGAATTTATTTTATTTTTAATCAACGACATATTAATCACAATAGCATGGAGGTCTTCCAAACGAGAAAGTCAGTCCTAAACTGAATGTATTCATCCAGTCTTTGGATCTGTCATCTCCAATATTTCTCTTTTTAATAAACTCTTCTTCTCTTTCTTTAGCAACAGCATAATAATTACCTGACTGCAATAGGGAACCCCCTGTAGCTGGGTCTAAGATATCGGCATTAAACGAATTCTGCACATCACTGGAAAGGATCTTACTGTGATCAAGCTGATCTGTTAATGTATATCTAAAGGTTGCTTCTGCAAATATAGCCCAAGTATGGTTAAATTTATACTTTAATCCTACCCCAAAAGGGATATGCATGGTAACTTTTTTTCCTAACGAGTATTCGGTTGTTGTTTTAAAGTCCATTTCATTGATTGGAGCTAAAGCCACGCCATCTGCATCTCTTCTGAAATCATTCACAAGATTGGCTTTAGGTGCATCAAACATTAAGGCACCAATACCTCCAAAAATGTATGGGCTTACCATACTTATCTGTTCATTATTTATAGGGAAAAAGTTATATTCAAACATTAAACTTGCCTCATACACATTATTTTTACCGTATGAGTTTCTATTTCTTCTATATTCTTCTTTTGCAGCTTTATCACTAAACTGAATTTGGTTGTATCCTAAATCCAATCTAATGGTTTGATGCGGGTTAAAATTAAATCTATATAATATTCCTCCATAAAATGGGATACCCCAATCCGACATTCTATTTAAATCCAACGGCTTTTGTAAAATATAATTTGTTCTTCCTACATCTCCCACTAGGTTACTCATACCTAGACGAACTCCCAATTCGTTTCTTTGAGCTTTAACACTCACCACTCCAAGGAAGGCAAGGAAGCTAAACAATAATTTTTTATTCATAAAAGAATATGGATTTATGGTTATTTTAAAATTTAATTTTTGCAAATATAAAACATTTTTATATTAATGATAATCTTAATGTTTAGTTAAAAATAAACAAAAAAACATAATTTGTTATAAAGTAAACGGCAAAGTGGCAAAAATATTCTTTTTTTCATAGAATGAAAATAAATAAAGTATAAAAAAACCCCCATCAAATGAGGGTTTAAGGCTCTATTTTTTATTAAACATTCTCTGCATCTTATTCCGTATTCTGATTAACAGGGGTTCTTTATAATTTTTATCTTCATCAAAATAGCCATATCCATAACCATATCCGTAACCATACCCATAACCATATCCCTGTTTCGTAGTATAATCATTATAAATAAGTCCTAAATGCTCAATTTCATTATTATGATATTTCTCCGTGATCATTCTCAACATATACTTTTCTGTATATTCGTGGCGAACAACATAAATATTGGCATCGGAATATTTCATTAGTTCATAAGAGTCTGCCACTAATCCAACTGGCGGGGAGTCTATAATAATAAAGTCATATTTTTCTCTTAGTTCTTCTATAAATTTAATATTTCTTTGGCTCATTAATAACTCTGACGGGTTTGGCGGAATAGGCCCTGAAGTGGCAACATCAAGATTTGGAATCCTGGTCTTATTCACAATCTGGTCAATATCGACTTCTCCTGTAAGGTAGTTGGAGATACCATATTTATTATCAATTTTGAAGTCACCAAAAATTTTAGGCTTTCTAAGGTCCATTCCTAACAGGATTGTTTTTTTGTCACTTAATCCTAATACAGACGCCAGGTTGATGGAGACATAGGTTTTTCCTTCACCCCCTACGGAAGATGTTATGAGTATCACCTTGCCTTTTTTCTCTTCATTCGTCATTAGGAATCTGACGCTCGCTCTTATTCCTCTAAATGCTTCTGAAACGGAAGACTTTGGTTGTTCCAAAACCGTCAGCATATTTTCATTACTGTTGTTTCCGATCACTCCAAGAAGTGGAATTTTTGTTGCACTTAACAGTTCCTTGATGTTTCTGATCTTATTATCAAGCAGTTCTCCCATTAAGATAAATAATACAGGAAGCAATAACATTCCGAATATTATCCCAGTCTTTGCTATTCTAACATTTGGGCTAACAGGTCCCTGTCCTAAGTTCTTGGCCGGGTCAATCACACTAATATCAGATTGATTTGTTGCTACATTCAGCTGTGCTTCATTTTGTCTATTTAAAAGACTGTTGTATGTAGCTTCAATCATATTATAACCTCTTTCTGCATCCAGATATTTTCTTTCCTTTTCAGGATAAGTTGTCAAATCTGAATTTGCGCTAGAAACTTCACGATCAATCCTGTTGATCTCATCATAATATTTAGTGTAGTAGTTTTTTAAGCTACCGAAAGACCCTGTTCTTGCTTCATTAATAAGCCTGTCCACCTCTTTCATTGGTTCAGAAGTTGTCTTGTAGATCAATGCCAACTCTCTTCTCTTTGTATATAGAGCTTTAAGCTCACTTACAGAGGCAGAGAACATTCCATCTTCAAAGCCTGCTGCGTTTGTAGCAATCATTTTATCAAAGTTCTGCGACTGAAGAGTATTTTTAATATTATTCAGAGAACTTATTTTACTTACAAGATCTGCTTTCTTCGCTTCAAGATCTTTTATTTTTTCCAGAGATTTTTCATCTCTGTCTTTAATATTGTATAGTTTTTCCGATGTTTTCAGATAGTTTAGAACAAGAGCAGCAGAGTCTAATTTCTTACGAATGTCATTTAGATTACCTTGTAGATAGGCTGTTGTATTTTTATTAACAGTGTTTTTGTCCTCTAGCCTCTTTTTTTGAAGTTCGGCTACTGATTTATTAAGGAAATTTACAGTACTGTTAAGATTGTATCCTTTCTTGGTGATCACCATAATGGTATTGATCTCTCTGTCGAAATTCACAGCTATGGTTGATACAATATCGGTAACACTTTGGTTAATTGTACTTAGGTTAATAATAATATTATCCTGCTTAATGTTAGGAATAACCGGGTTTTGAATCAGCTTGAATCTTAGGTTGGGAGAGTTATACCATTCGTTAACTCTAATGATTTTATTTTCTGGTCTGTTGTAGGGTTTAATATTCTGAAACCCCTCATTTTCATAACTGTATAAGCTTACAGACTGTCCCTCTTCTGGAAGAACCACTTCATAAGTTCCATTTCCCTTTGGTATTATCGTAAAGGGATAGTTAACCTGTTGAAGATGTTTTTTGTCAATTTCAACGAAAACCGGAGAGTCATCTTTATCCAAAAATGTAGATTTGATAAGCCCTTTGGTAGAATAATTCACAAAAAGGTTTAACTCTTTAACCAAGAATTCATTATGAGATCTTGAGAAAAGCATTTTCTTTAGGTATACTCCATCCTGATTTCCTCCCTGTCCCCAAATGAAGTTAATCGACTGGTTTGGGCTAAAATAACTTGAAGTATTATTGGATATACTCAATGATAAATCTGAGGAGTATACATTCTGAGCATAATATTTACTGTATACCCAAGAAGTACCATAACCAATAAGAAACATAAAAACAAACCAATACCAGTTTTTAAGTATTCTTCTTAAAAAATGTTCAATATCAAACAATGCAAAATTCCCGTACTTTTCTTTGGGGGTTTCGCTATTTCCTACTTGAGTTTCTTTTCCTGGAATCATGGGGATTAAAGTCTTTGTAGGATTGTATATAGGGTTAATGCTGTTGTAATTGCCGTTACACCGGTAAGTAAAGTCTGAATTGGATCTTTTCCGAATCCGTTCAAGCTTTTCTTTCTGGTATTAAGATAGATTTCATCACCGTTCTGGATATAATAGTAAGGAGAATTCATAAGATCTTCACGGGTAAGATCTATTTTAGCTATTTTGATCCCTTCCGGAAGCTTTCTGTGAATAACAACATCCTTTTTGTCAATGGTTCTGTTCAAACCTCCGTTAATGGCTAATGCCTCAGTAATGGTAAGGGTATTTTTGTGAGCTACCTTTTCACCTGAAAGACCTGTTGATTCTACATCACCAAGAATATAATAAGTGATTCCGTCTGTATTTAATCTTACTTCAGCTTTTCCTTCCTGGAAGTTTTCGTTAACCTTGCTTTGTATTTCTTTTGTAACATCATCAAGTGTTCTACCCTCGGCCTTGATGTATCCTATTCCAAAAACATTAATATCTCCGTTAGAATCCACCTTTAGCCCATTAAAGTAGAAATTCACATTTCCTCCTGAACTAGATCCTGAACTACCTCCAGCTCCTCCTAAAGCAGCACTACTCACCGCTCCACCACCTGTTCCTCCAGAAGTATTCAGGGAAGAATAAAACTGGGCAGCATCTCCTTTGGGAGTGGTAACAATATTAAGATTAAGGAGGTCATTTTTTGTAATTCTGTAGATAGGGATATTGTAGGGAACAAGACCTTCTTCGTTGATTACAAGACTTTCACTTGGCTGTAAATATCTTACATCTTTTGTAGTGATGCATGAGGTAACCAGGAAAGGTAATAATATTAAAAATAAATACTTAAAGTTCTTCATCATATTTGAATATTGTTTACAAAAGTAATATTTAATTGTTAATTTTTGTTATTTCTTAATCGATATATCAAATCCGGCAAATAAGCACCTATAAAACCTAATGAAACAACAATCAGCAATAATAGATTCACGTTGATATGTCTTAAATAATAGGCTACCGCTACAATCATTAAATAATAAACGATAATATAGAATGTAGATCTCCTGTGAGTAAGATCAAGTTTTAGCAGTTTATGATGGATATGATTCTTATCGGCATCAAAAGGAGATTTTTTATTGTAAAGTCTTACAAAAATCACATTCAATGTATCTACAATAGGCAGAATAAGAATAGCCACAGCGACTACGGGAGCCGACTGCAGGTGGTACCTTGGCACATCAATCAGCTTTTTATCTATGAAAATATCAATAAAGCAAATGGAAGTAAAAGCTAGAAGAAAGCCCAGTAACATAGAACCTGTATCTCCCATGAACACCTTATTGGTTCTATAATTCGAAAGATTGTAATATAAGAATGCCAAAACAGTTCCAATAATAACCACAGACAGAACAACCAACGGATAGTTATATTCTCCCAGTCTGTAATAGCTTATTCCAAACAATGCACTACAAATCACAGAATAGCCGCCCGCAAGCCCATCAATCCCGTCAATAAGGTTGAATGCATTAATCAGAATAATGAAAGTAATAATACTGAAGAGGACACTCACAAAATAACTAAGTTCATACACCCCGAAGATTCCGAATAAGCTTCTGATTCTAATATCTGAGCCAATAACCACCAACGAGGACACAAGGATTTGTGCCACAAGTTTTTTATAGGCCCTCATGACCACGATATCATCCATTACACCTATATACAGAAGTATAATCAGCGATGCAAACAGAAATTTATAGAGATCAAATAACTCATAGGCAAAAATAGAGACACATATCCCAATTGAATAAAATATGGCAATACCACCCAGATTAGGAATTTTTCTGAGATGTGAACTTCTAACTCCCGGTTCATCCATAAGATTTTTTCTTCTGGAGATCTTTACAATAGTAGGTATGGAGAAAAAAGTAATTAAAAAGGAGAGCACGAAACCTAATCCTACTTTTACATAGAAAATAGGTATCCCCGATCCGCTTAAGAACAATTCAAAATTTTTCATTCTTTTTCTTATCCTGTACACATTGTTTCTTCAATTAGAACTGATAATGCAGATATATGCTTTATCTCATGTTCTACTGTCCGAAACAATAGTACTTACATTTGTGTTTATATCAATTTTCTTATCAATTTTTTCTGTCCGGCAAAAAATAACAGATAAAAAATCTTTTTTTTCACCGGCAAAGATAAAAGATAATTCTTACCAAAACGACTATAGCTCAATATATCTTGAATTTTTATTTGTCTTTCTTTCATAAAAACAGTCAGTTTATCAGACATTTTGTAAAATATATCCTCATCCTTCACAAATGCCAAATAGGCCAGAAAAGAATAAACTCCCTCAAAGATCTGAAAGTTCTTCAATTCTTTTTTTTTATCGGAATATCTGGATCCATTGAACACACTTTCTACATCCTGTACTGCTTTCAAGATATCAAGACCTTTTTCCGTATGCGTTTTTGTAATAGAATCGGTACGCTCAAGGTATTGATAATGAAATCTCTGAGTCTGTGCAATGGTCTCACATTCCAATAAAAGCTGTGGAATGAGCTGAATATCCTCAAAATGAACTCCTTTCTTGAATTTTTTATGTTCAAAAAGTTCTTTTCTAAACAATTTATTACAAGCAAAATAGCTGATATCCGAAAAAACAGAAAAATCATCTTTAAGATTAATTTTTTCCTGCATATTGGGCAACTGGGTCAGCTTTTGGGTTACCTGCCCATTTTCATCCACTTTCTGAATATTGCAGACCACCATTTTTGCATGATGTTTTTCGGCCAACAACAGCATTTCTTCAAACATTGTTTCTGTTATATAGTCATCACTATCTACAAAGCCTATATAATCTCCCGTTGCTCTCTCAATACCAAAGTTCCGCGCATCGCTCAATCCCCCGTTTTCCTTGGTAAAAGCCTTTATTTTCTCCGGATATTTAAGCGCAAAGCTCTTTATAATTTCCGCAGATTTATCTTTGCTTCCATCATCCACTACAAGAATCTCAATGTTTTGGTGACTTTGATTCACTAGGGAGTCAAGGCATTTTGTCAAATAGTTTTCGACATTATAAACGGGAACAATAATGGAGACTCTTGAGAGAACGTTCGTCATATATTAAAATTTCATCAGTCTTGCATTCAGCCAGCCTTTCTTAGCTTCATCAAAATCTTTTCTTGAACATGGAATGCAGTTTTCTATATTTTCATCATCGCCAAAATACCACAAATTACTGAAAGTATCACGCTTAAAAGCAAATTGCCTGTCGTCTATTAAAACATAGAACAATTCATACTGCCTTTCCTTAGGGTGTGATCTCTGAATGTTGATTCCCTCAATCAGATACCAAAGCATTTGGGCTAGTAGCTGATGATTCAGCTGATTCTCTGAGTAAATATTATAATTAAAAATCCCCACAGATTTTAGATTTTCGCTTAACCCTATTTCTTTCATATAGGCACAAACTTCTCTCCTATTGAGTCCGTTAACCTGTGGATTTACTGAAAAAGGCTCGCTGAAGCTTTCAATCGCATCACAATTTACCGTAACCAAATCTGCTTTTCTGAAGAAAGGCTCTGTTTTTTCTGTAGAATTCATCATTTCAGCCAAACGGATGATATCAAATTCCACTTCCTTAATCAGCTTTACAGAATCCATCTCATTCAAATGTTTCTGGTACCCTAAATGGTGATAGTTTTTAATAGAAAAAGTCTTGGCGCCAAAAATCTTGCTTAAAAAAGTATGTTCGTTAATATCTTCTCCCTGTTTAAGAGAAATAATATTGCTGACTTGGGTATAATTGAGACTTTTTTGATGGAAATTGATTGCCGAAAACAACGAGAAAGCAAAATCATTAGAACCACCAATAATTACCGGAAGTGCTCTTTTGTAATGGCATGCAGATAAGACTTCCTGCAAAATATAATGGGTATCCTGAACGGATTTTCCGGAAACCAAATCGCCAAGGTCTACAACCGGAATTTCAAAATCCAGCTGTGCAAGTTTGTAAAATTCTTTTCTGACTGCTGTAAAATCCTGTACTTCGGCATCTCCGCCTGCTCCTCTGTAATCTGACACAAATAAAAGAACGATACTGTCTTCTTTTATATCTTTTGTGATCCGACTTCCAATCTGCCAGCTTTCTGTTTTGAAATTTCTTGGTGAAATGATAAAGTCTTCAAAATCCATATTTTAATTTAAAAATGTACTATTTGATTAATTTCTTGATATAACAAACATACAAAAAAACACCACAACTGACTAGGCTGTGGTATTTTTTGTTCATAAAAAAAGCCGTTAACACTGTTAGTTAACGGCTATGTATAATTATTTTAATATTACTTCTTTTTTGCAGCGGGCTTTTTTGCGGCTGTAGTCTTTTTTGCTGTAGTTGCTTTTTTTGCGGCTGGTTTTTTCTTTTCCGCAAAGGCATTTTTATCTTGATCAGTGATCCACTTTTTAACTTCATCAAGAGAAATATCTTTCAATTCTTCTCCATCATATTTGGTGTCGTCACTTTTCTTTGGAATTTTAAACATTGCTTTTCCAAACTTGATGAAAGGTCCCCATCTTCCGTTTTCAATAGAAATTTTTTCTTTTTCCCATTGCTGGATGTATCTGTTGGCTTCTTTTTCCAACTTGGCATCAATCAGTTCGTTGATATCACTCTGAGAAAGATTATCAAAGTTATATTTCTTCGGAACATTTATGAAAATATCCTTGTATTTGATAAATGGCCCGAATCTCCCCGTTCCCTTGGTTACAGGATCTCCTTTATACGTTGCAATGGGTGCATCAGCCTTTTTCTTCTCGTTAATGATTTCTTCTGCACGATTTTGATTGATTGAAAGCGGATCTTCACCTTTTGGAATACTAATGAAAGTTTCTCCCCATTTCACATAAGGTCCGAATCTTCCAACCCCAACAGAAACAGCATTTCCTTCAAATTCATTTAAATCGAAAGGCAGCTTAAATAGTTCTATTGCTTCTTCAAAAGTGATGGTAGCAATATTCTGACCTGACATCAATGAAGCAAAGATTGGCTTTTCTTCATCATCTGTTTCTCCAATCTGGATCATCGCACCAAATCTTCCGATTCTGGCGTGAACATTTTTACCAGTCTTTGGATCAACTCCTAAAAGCCTGTCTCCTGTTGCACGGTCTGCATTTTCTTCTACATCTTCAATTCTCGGGTGGAATTTTGAGTAGAAATCCGTCATCATTTCTTTCCACTTCTGATCTCCATTTGCAATCTCATCAAACCCTTCTTCTACCCTTGCAGTAAAACCGTAGTCCAGAATTTCCTTAAAGTTATCGGTAAGAAAGTCATTCACAACCTCTCCTATATCTGTAGGAATAAATTTGTTTTTATCTCCTCCAAACTTTTCATCAAGGACCACTTTTTTGATATTGTCCTTTACTAAAGACATCTTGATTACCTGACGGGTATGTGGTTCAATTTCACGCTTGTCAACATATTCTCTGTTCTGAATGGTCTGAATGGTTGGTGCGTAAGTAGATGGTCTACCAATCCCTAGCTCTTCCAATTTCCTAACCAATCCGGCTTCAGTATATCTTGCACTTGGTCTTGTGAATTTTTCAGTAGCAGTGATGGTTTTATAGCTTAATATTTCTCCAACTTTTACTTTTGGCAATAGTTTTTCGTTGTTCTCTTCATCTTCATCTTCGGTTTTTACAATACCGTAAGCCTTTAGGAAACCATCAAAGATGATTACTTCGCCTTGTGCTTCGAAGTGATGTGGTAATGATGCGTTTCCGATCTCAATTACTGTTTTTTCAATTTTCGCATTAGACATTTGGGATGCCAATGTTCTTCTGTAAATCAATTGGTACAGTTTATTCAACTGAGCATCTCCTATGCTTTTCACACCGAAGTCTGTAGGACGAATTGCTTCGTGAGCTTCTTGTGCTGATGCAGATTTTGTAGTATAGTTTCTTGGAGAAGAGTATTCTGCTCCATATTCTGAAATAATTTGTTTTTTTGCTCCTTCAATTGCTTCCTGAGAAAGGTTTACGGAGTCTGTTCTCATATAGGTGATGAATCCTTCTTCATATAATCTCTGTGCCAGACGCATGGTATTGGTCACATTATAACCTAATCTTGATGAAGCTTCCTGCTGTAGTGTAGAAGTAGTAAAGGGAGCAGATGCAGAACGAGTTCCTGGTTTTGTTTCAACATTCAGAACTTTAAATTCTGTAGTTTTTGCCTGCTCAAGGAATTTTTCTGCTTGTTCCTCTTTCTCAAAGTCTTTTTTAAGCTTTGCTGCAATTTCCTGTTCAGTATTGTTTAAGAAAATTCCGTCAAGCTTAAAGCTTGCTTTTGGAGTAAACTCACGGATTTCTTTTTCTCTTTCAACAATTAATCTTACAGCTACAGATTGCACTCTTCCTGCAGAAAGTCCTGGTTTTACTTTTTTCCATAAAACCGGAGACATTTCAAAACCTACAATTCTGTCCAGTAGTCTTCTTGCCTGCTGAGCATTCACCAAATTCTGGTCGATATCCCTAGGATTTTCAATGGCTTTTAGAATGGCATTTTTAGTAATCTCGTGGAAAACAATTCTCTTTCTATTTTCAGGCTTCAATTTCAATTCATCTGCTAAGTGCCATGCAATAGCTTCTCCTTCACGGTCTTCATCGGAAGCCAGCCATACCATTTCTGCTTTCTTTACTGCAGCCTTTAATTCTGTCACTAATTTCTTCTTGTCTGCTGAAACTTCGTAATCAGGACTAAAGGTGGCAAGGTCTATTCCCATTCCCTTTTTAGGCAGATCTCGGATATGACCGAAACTGGATTTTACTTCGAAATCCTTACCTAGATATTTCTGAATAGTTTTTGCTTTTGCCGGGGACTCTACGATTACTAAATTTTTCGACATTCTAAAAAATTTTTTTGCAAAAGTAAAGCTTTTTTATTATATCCTTTTTTGAAATCACATTTTATTTAATAATTCCAGAGGGGCAACAAACAGTCTGTAGAGGATTCCTTCAAATGTAAAGCCCTTGCCAGACATCTCTACTCTATAAATTAATGAAAGGATTATGATGGCCATGGTAATATAAAATTTCCTATCAATAACTATTGGTTCATAGACATATACGGAGTCTCCTTTTTTCAGTAAGAGAGCAAAAAGGACAATCAATAACATCATGTGAATATACATCCATCTCCCCCAATCTATTGCCAGATAAAATAAAGGCAAAGAGAATATAAAAGCTCCGGATAATAAAATAAATAAAATCTTTCGGCTATTTAGATATTTTAAATAATAGGCTATGTGTAAAATACTTATTCCTAAGCTTATAAAGTACAGCAGATACTCATTAAGATGTTCCTTAATATATTGCCTTTCATCAATATCCCAATAGAAGATTCCGTAGGTAGGATGCACTCCTCTCTTGCTTAAAATTTCCAGAGACATTCCCTCATTTACATTTTTTCCTAATAAAATAATGGCAGCGGCAGGGATAAATACGGAAAGGAAAAACTTGATATATCTTCTCACTTCAATCTTTCCGCTCTTAACATATAATGCTATGGCAAAGTATGGGGTATAAAACAAGGTTACTTCATGAAGGAGTGTACTTATGAACAGCAGAATACAAAAAATATATTCTTTATATTTTGTAAGCCTGTCATGATCTAAAAGATAGACGAAGTAAGTAAACAAAAGAAAAACAATGAATTCTTTCTTTCCTACGTAGGTTACCGTATTAAGAAGCCCTACAAAGCCTATGGATGATAAAAGAAGGGATAGATAAAGAAGGTCTGTAATCTTATACCTGATAAGTTTTGCATAAAGCCAAAAGAACAGTGAAATAACAATAAACTGAAAAAAATAGACAATATAATTAAGACTAAGCCCCGTTATGTCCTGAAGAATAAAAAAAAAGCTTCCGGATAGTCCTCTTCTTTTGAACCCCCCATCCTCATAGTTGATAAGCCAGTCCGCCAGAATATACCCATCATCTTTAAGGTTAAACGCTAATGTAAATGCAAGGGTATAAACGGCCGTTATTGCAATAATACAATAGATAAAAATCTTAATGTTAAAGTATTGTACAATTTTTTTAAGCTCCATAGTGTGTTTTAAATAAACTGCTAAAACAAAGTGATTTTCTTATGTCTTTATATTTTAGCACAGCCAAAAATATGAATTTACAAATACTTTACCACTATTTTATTTCACTTTTCATCATGCTTTTAAATTTCCTTTTATTCATTGAATGCTCATACAATGTGAATTTAATAACATACAAAACCGAACAAAAAATCGTTTGAGACAACAGAGAGTGTGGATAATAAGGAAATGACGTTTTGGAGGCCGAAATTTCTGCTAAGAGGTATGAATTGGGACTACAAGAAGAGTACAGTTTCTTTAAACTACCCAAAAAAATCATCAATAAAAAGCGGTATAAATTTTCAATTAATTTTTGAAAATTTATACCGCTTTTATTTTTTTCAGTCTTATTTATGGAAGAAGGTGATTGTAATACTGATCGATTGTAAATCGTCCTGCCTTGATATTATTAAAGGCCGAGAATACAATAAAATTAAAGAGTACAAGCGCCATTATAAAAGCATAGATCATCCCTTTTACCCTACTGGAGACCACATACATTGCATTAGGAATGATAATATATGAGAATCCGATAAATGCCCCGGCAAGTCTTGATGAGAATATCGGATTGTTTCTAAAAATAAAATAAAGACAGACCCCAATAACAGCATAGTTTCTATGGTATTCGTAGTAAGGATATAATTTCTTCATCTTGGTATCGAAAACAAAGAGGAAAAAGGTCAGAATTGCCATCATTACTTCTGGAATACCGAATCCTCCGTTCAATCTTTCTACACTTTTACCCACATATCCATTAAATCCTTCGACGAGCATATTATCTTCTGCCATTCCTCCCAAAAACTCTCCCAGTCCCCTATAGACTTCAAATGGAGAAAGGAAAACAGAACCAATGATCATGATTAGCATAATTGTTTTATTCAATGGAACTCTGGCTATCCAATACATGGGCAGGAACATATAACAGACACTGTGAATCCCTGAACTTAAAAAGATAAAGAACAAGTAATGCCACAACTTTCGTTCCTTAATAAACCGTATGGCATAATAAACCATAAAGGTAGCTAGGTTTTGCCTGATCTGCCCACTTTCCCCAATGAAAAACCCAGGGATAAACATAAACAGGGTGAATGTAAATGGATAAAAAGTATTATTTTCAGTGTATTCAACCTTGAAAAAGATGGCAAAGATGGCAATAACGAATGTCAGCATATAGAATGGTGCATCGAAAATATTCAGCAATATCTTATTAATCAAAGTATACAGCCATTCTACATCCAGGTGTTCAGCGCCCTCCATGTGAAGCATCTTCATAAAGATACTGTAGTAGCTTTTTGTGTCAGAATAGATATAAAGTCCCAGATAACTTCCATAATCCGGTCCTACATCATCCCTAAGCCCAGCAATAATGATCAAATATACCCCCAAAAACCAAAACCATTTCTTTTCTACCTTGTTGCCAAAAACCTCCTGGATGCTGAAAAAAAGCATGTAGAGCATGGCAATGATATAATATGGGTGTAATAAACTCATTGGATGGATATGGTATTTTTAAATTGATATGAAGTAAATATAAACCCTGTAAGAATCAAGGGAATAAATAGTCTTATTTCCCAAAAAAGCCCTACCATAGCAATCATAATAAGATAGGGAGTGGAAAAAAACAGATATTTTTTAATCAGCATTTTACCATCATCATTGCATAAGACATAACTGAAATACAGACTTATTATTCCAAACAAAAGACCGCTTATGTTGAAAGGGCTGCTAAAGTTAGCAAAGAAATAAATGCCTTCTACAAAAGATAGATCCTGAGGAATCATCATTCGAAGTCCTGTGTAAGGCACAATAAATGCAATCACTAAAAGCAGCGTTTCCTTAATAAAAGAAAAATTTTTCTTTTTTAGTTTCTCAAAATCGATAAAAATTGCAGCAAAAAATGAAATATTCAGGCATGATGTTTCTCTTACCAATGTAGAAATCATAATAACAGCACATAGGAGTATAAAATCTACAGGCTTTCTGCTTTGTAAATATTTTAAGGTTAATAAAACTCCTAAAAGATAAAAGAAAATGGCGATAGAGTCACAGTTTGTGGGAACATACTGTACAATAACAATAAAAAAAATGGCCAGAAGATGAATCAGTCGTCTGATGTTCAGATTTAAAAGAGCTCCGGCAGGTTTAAGCTTAAAAATTAAATTTAAAACTATTGAAGACAGTACAAAAAAGAAACTATTGATCAAAAAAATACTGTGGTAAAACATTGTTCCCTGCTTCAAAAGAAAGGCTTTCAGAAATGGAAGATGATGATCCACAACAAAAGTCACAGCTTCTGTAACGTGTACACTGAGATAATTGGGAATCACTCTGTAGGCATATACCGATGAGAACATAAAATCGGGGGCCTTTTCCATGAATTTTAATCTTACATAGGAAGATTCAAATCCGTAGTAAGACATCGCAAACAGCAGAAATGGGAGTACTATTATAAATAGGAATCCGTTTATTTTTTCATCATTCTTTTTCAACATATCTAAAACAGATTCTTATTTTTTAATAATAATTGTGGTTTAAAATACATTTTATTAAAGGGGAACTTTTGCAAAAGTAGAATATTTTTTCATTCTTCCTAGAATATTTTATTGATTTTCAGACAAAACTTATCGCATAAGTATTTTGAACTAATTCTTAAAAATTTAAATTTGCAGACTTGATTTACATCTAATGCATCGTTTTTTTATATTTTTATATTATCTGATCTCCAAAAACAAAATCCTCTCTGTTTTTACAGCCTTAGGAATTGCTGCTTTATGCCTTTTCTTTGCTTCAAAAATTACCTTCGAGGAAGATATCAATCAGATTATTCCTAAAAATGAAAAATCAGATCTTACGGCAAAAGTGCTTAAACAGCTTAACTTTTCGGATAAGATCATTGTTATTATAGAAAATAAATCCAACGAAGACAGCTTCCAGCTTTCTGAAACGGCAGATACTTTTTTACAAAAAATTGATCCTTTACAAAAATATATAGGTTCAGTTCAGGGAAAAGTGAATGATAATGAGATTTCTGAGACATTTGATTTCGTGAGTCAAAACCTACCTCTATTCCTTAATGAAAACGATTACAAACAGATTGAAGGGAAGCTTCAAAAAGACAGCATTGCCCAGCAGGTAGAGAACAACTACATTTCATTGGTATCCCCTACAAGTCTTGTCACAAAGGAATTCATTAAAAAAGATCCTCTGGGACTGACTTTCTTAGGAATCAAAAAACTAAATGCCTTAAATATCAGCAAGGATTTCAAATTAGAAGACAGCTATATTGTTACCAAGGACGGAAAAAATCTTTTACTTTTTATTGATCCCAAAAACAAGAGCAATGACACCAAGGCCAATGAAGCTTTTGTTGATCAACTTAACACCATAAAAGACGGAATTAATAAACAGTTTAAGGGTAAAACGGAGATGAGTTATTTCGGTTCTCCGGTTATTGCCGTTGCCAATGCAAAACAGATTAAAAAGGATATTCAGAATACTGTGGTTATCTCCATGACAGTATTGTTGGTACTCCTCATTTACTATTTCAGAAATTTCTTTACTCCCATCATTGTCTTTCTACCTACTGTATTTTCTGTTTTACTGGCTTTGTTGGTATTGTATTTTATTAAGGACAAAATTTCAGCGATCTCATTAAGTGTGGGAGCCATCCTTATCGGAATTACAATAGATTATGCCCTGCATATTCTTACCCATTATAAACACAACAATAATATTGAGGAGCTTTACAAAGAAATCACACAGCCTATTATATTAAGTAGTGCCACCACTGCTGTTTCATTTTTGTGTCTGGTTTTTGTAAGGTCTGAAGCGTTGAAAGATCTGGGGCTTTTTGCAGCCATTACGGTTATTTTATCTTCCATTACAGCATTAATCATTGTTCCACAGCTTTATAAGCCCAAACAGCATACAAAAGAAAAACTCAGCACCAACTTCATTGACAAAATAGGGTCCTATCCTTATGAGAAAAACAAGCCGTTGATTATCGGATGTTCCGTTATCATTCTCGCTTGTCTGTTTGGATTCAGGCATGTAGGCTTTAATGAAGACATTGGTGACCTGAACTACATTCCAAAGGAAATGAAGATCAGTGAAGCTAAGCTGCAGAAACTTTCAGACATTACCTCAAAATCAATTTATACAATTTCTTACGGAAATTCTGAAGAGGAAGCTCTTGCCAGAAATTCTCAACTGAGTACCTTCCTTGAAAAAGAGAAAAAAGAAGGCAAAATTCTTAGCTACAACTCTATTGGAAGCATTGTATTATCTGAAAAGGACCAGCAAAAGAAAATTGATAAATGGAAAAATTTCTGGAATGATCACAAAAAGCACCAAACCGTTTCAGAATTAGTCAGCAACGGAAATAAATTTGGCTTCAACAGCGCTGCTTTTGATAATTTCAATGAAATTTTAAATAAAAACTATTCCACATTAAATCTCAGGGACTATGAAAAAGTGAAAGCTCTCCAGATTTCAGAGTTTATGAGCAATGAAAATGGTTTTTACACCGTTTCCAATGTCGTAAAGGTGGACGAAAATAAAAGAGATGCCTTCATTAAAGATATTGAAAAGAAACATGATGCTCTTGCCATTGACCGCCAGCAGATGAATGAAAACTTTTTAGGCTTACTGAAAAGAGACTTTAATACCCTCATCAATTATTCTCTTTTGGCGATTGTTTTAACGATTATTGTATTCTTCAGAAACTTTGAATTAACCATACTTACCATGTTCCCTATTGTTTTAACAGGGGTGGTAACGGCTGGAATCCTTTATTTTCTGGGGCTAGAGCTTAATATCTTCAGTACAGTGGTTTGTACCCTTGTGTTTGGGGTGGGAGATGATTTTAGTATTTTCCTTACCCAGGCTATGCAAAAGGAACATACTACAGGAAAAAATGAACTTCCAACATACAGGACGTCTATTATTTTGGCGGTATTCACCACCATTCTTTCAATTGGTTCTCTTATTTTCGCGAAACATCCGGCTTTACACTCATTGGCTTTAGTAGCCTTGATCGGAATGTTTTCTGTGATTATTATTACGTCTACCCTTTATCCATTTTGGTTTAGATTACTTATTACCAACAGAGCAAAAAAAGGACTTTCTCCCATTACATTCAGATTATTTTTAAGAGCTGTATTTTCATTCTTATATTATGGTCTTGGCGGATTGGTATTTTCTGCAGTTGGAAGTATCTTTATTAAAAACTCCAAGGGTAAAACACTCGATATCATCAAATTAATTCTGGCTAAATTTTTAACATCTGTTCTTTATTCAAGCCCTCTTGTAAAGAAAAAAGTGATTAGAAACCCTGCCGAAGATTTCAGCAAACCGGCTGTAATTATTGCCAACCACACTTCTTTTCTGGATACACTGGCTATTGCTATGGCCACTCATAAAATTATTTATCTGGTTAATGACTGGGTATATCAGTCCCCTGTTTTCGGAAGACTGGTAAGAGCATTGGGATTTTATCCGGTCTCACAAGGTATCGAAAACGGAATGGACAAGCTGAAGGAAAAGATTGCACAAGGATATTCCCTCGTGGTTTTTCCTGAGGCAGAACGTTCTTATACCAATGATGTTAAAAGATTCCATAAAGGAGCATTCTATCTTGCAGAGCAATTCGGATTGGATATTCTTCCGCTCTATATCCATGGAAATTCTGAGGTATTACCGAAAGGCGACTTTATTATCTATGATGGAAGCATTACGGTAAAAGTGGGTGAAAGGATCAGTAAGGATGATCTAAGCTTTGGTAAAGATTATTCTGAACGAACCAAAAAGATTAATGCTTACTACCGTGAAGAGTTTGCCAAGCTGAGAAAAGAGATTGAAGATGAAAATTATTTTAAAAAGAAATTATTCTTAAGCTATTTATATAAGGATAGCGAAGTGGTAACAGCGGTAAGGAAAGATTTCAAAACCAATAAATCGGTTTACTTTGAACTGAACAAACATATTCCTAAAGATGCCAATATCCTGCATATTGCTGATGATTATGGTCAAAAAGATGTCTTACTTACCTTATATCAAGCCGGGAGAAGAGTTTTCTCATTCATTAAAAACAAAGAAAAGCGAGCCATTTCAGCACACAGCTATTTGGTTAAAAGAAGAAAAATAAATTATATAGAGAACCTTTCAGAGGTGAATAAAAACATTGATGTTCTTCTGGTTTCAGATAACAGCTTCATGATGAATGATGTTCAGACTCTTCCAGAAACTATTATATTTATTAATACAGAAAACCCTTCATTTGAAAGTAGTAATTATGCATTAAAATTTAGTTCTGAATCATTAAAAGTATTTAAAACTAAATAATAAATATGAAAAACATATTTTTGTAAGCGCTAAAAAGATCCCATGAAAAAAAACATACTTGTAATATATTATTCACAAACCGGCCAGCTGGAGGATATTGTGAGAAATATAGCCAAGCCTTTTGAAGCTCAAAAGGAAGAATATGAGATTACTTATTATAATATTCAGCTAAAGGAGGACTTCCCCTATCCTTGGCCGAGTGATGTCTTTTTCAATACTTTTCCGGAATCTTATTTACAAATTCCCAAAGAAATCTTACCTCCTTCAGAAGAAATACTGAACAAGAAGTATGACCTCATCCTGTTTGGATATCAGGTTTGGTATCTTACCCCATCCATCCCGATCATTTCCTTCCTGAAAAGTGGTTATGCAGGAAGAATCCTTAAAGACACTCCCGTAGTTACCATTTCTGGTACCAGAAACATGTGGATGCTTTCTCAGGAGAAACTAAAGGTTTATCTAAGAGATCTAAAAGCAAAACTTGTCGGAAATATAGCATTGGTAGACAGACATGATAACTATACCAGTGTATTAACCATTATACGATGGCTGACAACAGGACAAAAAGAGAAATCGGGAATTCTTCCTGCGGCAGGTGTTTCCGATGAAGAGATTGCAGGTTCAGTAAAATACGGTGAGAGTATCGAAAGACATCTTAAAAACAATGATTTGGACAATTTACAACCGGATCTTGTAAAAAATGGAGCTATCGAAATCCGCCCGTTTCTGGTGCGTGTAGAAAAGGTAGGAAACAAGATTTTCACAGTATGGTCTAATCTGATTATCAAGAAAAAAGAGAAACGTCCATTGCTGATAAAATTCTTTAAGGTATATTTGATGACTGCGATATGGGTAATCTCACCTGTCGTGTTAGTCTTACACCTGCTTACAACCCCTATATTTTGGTTTAAAAGACAAAAACAAAAAACATATTTACAAGGAATTAATTTAAAATAGAATGTACGACGTATTTATAACAAAGGCATCAAAATATTTACCCAATGAACCGGTATCAAATGATGAAATGGAGACGTATCTTGGGCTTATCAATGACGCGCCTTCTAAAGCAAAATCACTTATTTTAAGAAATAATAAAATTACAACAAGATATTATGCTTTAGATAAGGAAGGAAACCCTACGCATTCCAATGCGCAGCTTACAGCAAAAGCAATCGAAGGTCTTTTTGATGAAAATTTCAAAAAGGAAGATATGAAGTTATTATCCGTAGGAACTACTTCTCCAGACCAGATTCAGCCATCACATGCCTCTATGGTTCATGGTGAACTGAACATTGGGAAATCTATTGAGATCAATACGGCAACCGGTCTTTGCAACTCAGGGATGAACGCGCTTAACTATGGATTCCTTTCTGTAAGAGCTGGTGTACAGGATAATGCAGTATGTGCAGGTTCTGAGAGAATGTCTGCATGGATGACTGCAGATAAATTCAACCATGAAGCTGAAAATTTAATATTATTAGAAGAAAGACCTATTATTGCTTTCAAAAGAGAATTCCTGAGATGGATGCTTTCTGACGGAGCGGGTTCTTTCCTATTAGAAAATAAACCAAGAGAAAATGGTATCTCTTTAAGGATAGAATTTATTGATTTTTATTCTTATGCTCACGAAATTGAGGCATGTATGTATGCCGGATGCGACAAACAGGAGGACGGAAGTTTAAAATCCTGGGCAGATTATCCATCTGATGCATGGTTGAAGCAATCAATCTTCGCTATTAAGCAAGACACTAAGATCCTGGATAAATATATTCTGGTAAAAGGTGCTGAAAGCTTAAGGGCTTCTTTTGACAAGCATAATTTAGATCCTGAAAAAATTGACCACGTATTGGCTCATATCTCTTCAGGTTACTTTAAGGATGGACTGAAAGATGAGTTCGCTAAAAAAGGAATGGATTTCCCTGCAGAAAAATGGTTCTATAACCTTTCTGATATCGGAAATATTGGAGCCGGATCTATCTTTGTAGCACTAGAGGAATTGATGAACTCAGGAAAATTACAAAAAGGAGAAAAAGTACTTCTTTGCGTTCCTGAAAGTGGAAGATTTGCCTATTCTTGTGCTCTATTAACGGTTTGCTAATGGAAAACAGACTGCCAACATCCGATAAAGATTTTGTGGAAAACCTTATTCCACAACGTGCTCCTTTTGTAATGGTAAATGAGTTATTAGAATATTCTGAAAACCACCTCATCTCGGGATTTGAAGTAAAGGAAGACAACCTGTTTATTCAGGATGGTTCTTTTCAGGCTTCCGGACTTATTGAGCACCAGGCACAAAGTGTAGCCCTGCATACAGGTTACAAGTATTATCTGCTTGGAAAAGATGCTCCTACTGGATATATCGGAGCCATTAAATCCTTTGAGGCAGAAGTACTGCCTAAAATAGGTGATCAGCTGAAATCAGAGGTAACCATCCTTAATGAGGTAATGGGAGTGACCCTGGTAGATATTATTACAAAATTAAATGGTGAAGTGATTGCAAAATCTCAAATGAAAACTGCTGTAAAATAATTTTCAATGGAAATCAGGGAAGAAAACATCATCAATATACACAACTTTTTACCACATCGCGAACCGATGCTTATGGCAGACTACATTCTGGAACTGACCAAAGAAAAAGTAGTGACTTCCTTTGAAATAAAAGAAGACAACATATTTGTTCACAACAATGAATTTGTAGAAGCCGGCTTAATCGAAAATCTGGCACAAACCTGCTCATCCATTCTTGGACAAAGCTTCTTCGAAAATCCGGAAGCTGATACCAAAGTGATAGGCTTTATCACCAATATCAAGAAAATTGAAATTTTCGGACTCCCGAAAGTGAATGACAAGATCATTTCAAAAGCATCACTGATTTCCCAGTTTGAGAATATCTGCCATATCTTCTGCGAGACTTTCAGTAATGATGAATTACTGATAAGAGCAGAGATTAACCTATTTATTCAGGAGATAGAATCGTAAGAATACATTCAAAAAATAGTGAAAGCTGTACGTTTTGTACAGCTTTTTTCGTTGTTAGCCACTGTATAATTATTCGTAAAATTTGTGTAATCCCTTTGTGATCTTTGTGTACACCATTAAGTTTTGGCCAGAACCCGCTCCTATTGATCTGATAACAAAAACCTTACAATAAAAACATTCAATTTCATTAATTTTCACAATAATAGAAACAGACACTACACAACTGATAACCAAATAAATACAATAATAAAACAACATCCTGTAATAAATTATTTCACGTGAAACATTGGAAAAATCCTTGAAACCCTGATGATCAGGGAGAAACAGTTTTAAGCAACAAAAAAGCGGAACATTTCTGCTCCGCTTTTGGTTTTATTTTTGAAGAAAAAGATTAGTATCCGAAAATCTCTTCAAGAGATACTTCCTGGAATTCACCCATTT
This sequence comes from Chryseobacterium sp. SIMBA_028, assembly GCF_046535285.1. NCBI lineage: Bacteria > Pseudomonadati > Bacteroidota > Flavobacteriia > Flavobacteriales > Weeksellaceae > Chryseobacterium > Chryseobacterium sp. SIMBA_028. Next base: position 28,484 of record NZ_JAWRWZ010000011.1, read on the forward strand.
TATTGATAGATTCCATATTCAGGTTTTCTTTCTTACCGATAATCGCTGTATTGTATTTTACAGGCTTCACTTCAGTATTATAGAACCCCGTCAGTTGAGGCAATGTCAATCCCTGAATTTCAGCATAGGTATCTTTTCTAAGGTCATAATCAACACCTAATTTTTTAAGGGCTAACTGGCTAAAGAAAATATTCGTTCTGTTGATTCTGTTGGAAGCAATCTGCTTTAATGCAGAACCTCTTGCATTCTCAAACTGCGTTGGGATCTGTGGCAACTCAACCATTAGCTCACTCATAGCATTCACCGCTAGAGGAAGTTTGTTAGATTGTGTTCCAATATAATTCGTGATGTAGTTAGCATGTCCTTTTTCTGAAGCATTAGCATAAGCAACATAGGCTGAATACGCCAAAGACTTACTTTCTCTGATCTCCTGGAAAACGATGGAAGATAAACCTCTTCCAAAATATTCATTGAAAACATTTGATTTTCCGAAATTGCTAAGATTTAAAGGACTTCCCTTTGCCACTTTAGACATTTCCATTTGTACCATGTCATAGTTGGTAAAATACACTTTCCCTGTTGTAGCCGGTTCTGCATATTCTTTAGCTTTTGCCGGCTGAAAGCTTGTATTTCCTATATAAGGCTTAACTGCTTTCTCCAGACCTGTCTGATCCTGCCCATAAAGGAACACCTGATAAGGATACTGGTTCAGCGTTTTTACTTTTTTCATCAATTCCGCAACGTCAATACTTTCCAGACGTGCCTTAGAAATAATATCCGTCATTCTGGAATCCTTACCATACTTTGCATAGTTTGAAAGAGCAGACATAATTTTCACCTTATCTTTCTTACCTACTTCTCTGGCTTCAAGAATTGTTTTCACCGTCTGACTGTAAATCGCTTTATCTGCTTTCACGTTCGTCATCCAGTGATTCATCAGCTCTACTCCTTTCTTCATATTGCTTTCAAGACCGGCCAAAGTAATCACCGTCTGGTCATTGGATGTTCTTAGATTATAAGTAATCCCCAATTTATAGAACTCCTCTTTCAATTGCTCTGGAGTATATTTATCCGTTCCCAGATATTCGAAAACAGTTCCTGCTAAGGCAAGTTCCTTATCATTATCTGTTCCGAATGGGAAAACATAACTTACCTGAGCAATTTCGTTATACTTATTCTTCACAAAGCTTACCGTTTTGTCTTTTACCTGTGAAGTCTGAATAGCTGTTTTATAATCAATGAATTCTGGCTTAATTTCAGCAACCTTAGTGCTCAAAATATCCTTAAGGAAAGGAGATTGCGCCTCTCTGTTAAGCTTAATAGGAGTAATTCCGGGATTTTCTACACGAACTAACTTATCATTTACCCCTTTTTCCTTGTACACCACAACATAGTTATCTTTATAGAAATCATTGGCAAACTTTACAATATCAGCCTTGGTAATTTTTTCATACTGGTTGATTTCATCCAATTCCTGTTCCCAGGTTCTTCCCTTGATATAAGAATCATAAAGTTCAGTTGCCAAACCATCAGCCGTTTCCCAACCTTTCATACGCTGAACCTTTTTATCATTTACGATGGCTTTCAGCATCCAATCCGGAAATTGTCCCTTTTTAACAAGATCAAGTTGATCCAATAGTAATTTTTTAGCCTCATCAAAGCTTTGTCCCTCTTTAGGCGTTACTACCAAAGCAAACATCCCATACATCTTGAATGGAGATTCATAGGCACCTGCACCCAATGTCTTTTGCTTCTGATTAATATTAAGATCAATCAATCCTGCATCACCTCTGTTACTTAAGATCTCACCTACAACATCTGCCAATCTGGCTTCCTGACTACCATAAGAATCCGTTCTCCATGCCATTGTCATTCTCTGGGTAGATGGGCTCTTTACTGTTCTGGAAACAATTTGAGTCATTGGTTCTTCAGATACCATCTTTTTCATGGGAAGTTCCTTGTATTTGAAAGATCCGAAATATTGATCAACTAATTTTATAGTTTTATCATAATCTATATCTCCCACCAATACAACAGCCATGTTATTAGGCACATAATAAGTATCAAAATACTTATGGATAGCTACCATTGACGGGCTCTTCAGATGTTCAGACGTACCAATCGTAGTTTGTTGTCCGTTTGGATGTTTTGGGAAAAGAGCTTCCATCAAAGTATAATTCACAAGACGACCGTCATTATCCTGTGCTCTGTTATATTCTTCATACACCGCCTCCAATTCTGTATGGAAAAGACGCAATACCAATTCTGAAAAACGTTCTTTTTCTACCTTTAGCCATTTCTCCAATTCATTGGCAGGAATATTATTTTTGTACACCGTTTCATCTAACCACGTGTGAGCATTTGTTCCTGTGGCTCCTAGTGAAGAAATAGCCTTGTCATACTCATTCGCGATTGCGTACTTTGAAGCTTCCTGAGATACCTCATCTATCTTTTTGTATAGTTCTCTCTTCTTCGCAGGATCCTTTTCTGCCTTATGCTGCTCATAAAGATCAGAAATCTGCTGTAAGATCGCTTTTTCCTTTGCCCAATCCTGAGTTCCCAAATGAGAAGTCCCCTTGAAAACCATGTGCTCTAAATAGTGAGCTAGTCCCGTATTATCACTTGGGTCATTATTAGATCCTGTTCTTACAGGAATATAAGTCTGGATTCTTGGTGCATCTTCATTTTTTGCAAGATAAACTTTCAACCCGTTTTTCAAGGTATATACCCTTACACCAGCCAGGTCATTCTTTACTGTTTCATAAGTATACCCCTGAGCATCTGTAAGCTTTTGTGTATCGAATTTCTGTGCCATTGCGCTTAGCATACAGAAAAGCGAAACAGAAATAAAAAACTTCTTCATAGTTGTTATTTAATAATTATTTTTCTATCCAAATTTCTACCCATTAGTCTTATTATAGAACACAGTTGTTACAGCGGATGCCTTACAAATATGAATAATAAATAATAATGGTACTTTTTAAGATTTCATTACCCCTAATTAGTTAAACATCCCGTTCAAAAATTGCACTAAGTAAAAATCTTCTATTCTGTATCATTAAAGAGAAAATCAATTATCAAGTTCATTAAAAGGAGAAAAAATAATTATCGTTTCTTTCATTAAAAACTGAACCTAAGCCTTTATAAAACCTTTGTTTCACGGTAATACCTTCATAAGATTCAGTATAATTTACATATAATGTATTTTCACTATTTTAGCCACCTGATTAAAAGAATCAAAACAGGTGAACCATTTTTCATCTGGAATCTAAAAAAATTAAACATTATTTAGATGAAAAAACAAGACCTACCCCAAGACGAAAGCAATTTGAAATCCGCCAACATGACAGAAGTATTGTATGTGATGGATGAGAATGACAACTATACTACCGCTAACAGTACAGGCTGGGATGCAAAGAAAGCCGCTTTGGATGAATCCATGGAGCTTATTCATGAAAGAATTGAAGAGGCAAAACAAAACGTTGCCCATAATATCGTAAGTCCCATCGTTTATTTTATGGAACTCAATAAAATGGATCTGGGGGTACTTGCCTCTTATGTAGGACTATGGCAATGGAGGGTAAAAAGACACTTTAAACCCAAGGTATTTAAAACACTAAGCGAAACTGCACTGAAAAAATATGCCGATGCATTCGGAATTTCAGTAAATGAATTAAAAAACTTCGATGGAAAATAAATGGAATGTATATTATTCTATTTAACCAATGAAAAAGATATAAGCTGCAAATGAAATTAAACTTTGAACACCATCAGACTGCGCATTGCGAAAACGGTGTTGCTTCTAATCTACTGCTTAATAAAGGACTGAAACTAAGTGAACCCATGATCTTTGGAATTGGTTCAGGATTATTTTTTGTCTATCTCCCTTTTTTGAAAGTGAACTTTGCTCCGGGCTTTAGCTATCGTCCGATGCCAGGTGCCATCTTCAGTAAAGCAGCCAAAAGATTAGGAATAAAAATTAAAAGAGAGAAATTCTCAAAGCCCCAGGATGCCCAAAAGGCTCTTGAAAGAAATCTTGAGCAAAATATCCCAACTGGACTTCAGGTAGGGGTTTTTAACCTTACTTACTTTCCTGAAGAATATAAATTCCACTTCAATGCTCACAATCTTGTGGTATATGGTAAAGAAGACGGAAAATTCCTGATCAGTGATCCGGTAATGGATTACACCACTTCTCTTTCAGAAGCAGAACTGGAAAAGGTAAGATATGCCAAAGGAGCCCTTCCTCCAAAGGGACATATGTACTATCCTGTTTATATCCCGGAAAATGTAAATCTGGAAGAAGCCATTAAAAAAGGAATTAAGGATACCTGTAAAAACATGCTGGCCCCCGTACCACTTATTGGTGTAAAAGCCATGAGATGGGTCGCCAGAAGTATTCCAAAATGGGCAGAAAAGAAAGGCACAAAAGTGACGAACCACTATCTGGGACAATTAATCAGAATGCAGGAGGAAATCGGAACCGGCGGCGGTGGTTTCAGATTTATTTACGGAGCATTTCTTCAGGAAGCAGCTTTAATTCTTAAAAATGACGAATTAAAAGAGCTATCAAAGGAAATCACCTCCATCGGAGACCTTTGGAGAGACTTTGCAGTAGACATTGCAAGAGTATACAAAAACAGAAATTCTAAGAGCAATATCTACAATGAACTATCAAAGACAATGCTTCATATTGCGGATTTAGAAGAAGCTTTTTATAAAAAACTGAGAAAAGCGATCTGATATGGCAGAGAATATGATTGAGATCAAAAATCTATATAAAAAATACAAAAATTCCGACGACTTTTCGGTAAATGATATCTCCCTGAGCATCAACAAAAACGAAATTTATGGAATTCTTGGACCTAACGGAGCAGGGAAAACAACCTTGATTTCCATGCTTTCAGGCTTAATTAAACCTACTTCAGGACAATTTACCATCAATGGCATGTCTCCACAAAAAGAGGGTTTCAAAATTAGACAGATCATTGGAATTGTTCCGCAGGAATATGCACTCTACCCTACTCTTACTGCCAGAGAAAATCTAATGTTCTTCGGAAGTCTGTATGGGTTAAAACATAAACAGCTTACCAAGGCTATTGATGAATCCTTAGAAATCATGGGTCTCTCAAAATTTGCCAATAAACAGGTGGGTCAGTTTTCCGGAGGGATGAAACGCCGTTGTAACCTTATTGCAGGAACACTTCATAATCCAAAGGTTCTGTTTTTGGATGAACCCACCGTAGGAGTAGATGTTCAGTCCAAAAAAGTAATTATAGATTTCCTTTTGGAATTAAATAAAAATGGGACGTGTATTATTTATACCTCTCACCACCTTTCTGAGGCAGAGGAATTTTGTACCAAGATTGCCATCATAGACAGAGGAAGAATTCATGCTGTGGGAACTCCTGAGGAACTTGTTTCACAGATTGCCCATGCAGAAAATCTTGAAGATGTTTTCATTTCATTAACCGGAAAAGAATTAAGAGATGTTGTTGTATAAATTGTGGAGAAGCTTTATTAAGGAAATTCTTCTTCTGAAAAGAGATATCGGAGGAATTGTCATCATTTTTGTAATGCCGTTGCTTTTGATTGTAACCATTACCCTGATTCAGGATTCCACCTTTAAAAACCTTGAAGGATCAAAAATCCCTATCATTTTTATTGATAACGATAAGTCTGAAGTTTCAAAAAATATAAAAGGAGAACTGGAAAACAGCAAAACATTCCAATTACTGACCAATTTCAACGAGAAATCAGCGCAGGATGCTGTATTTGCTGGGGATTATCAGATGGCTATCGTTATCCCTGAAAACCTAACACAAGATTTAAATTCCAATATTGATTCCAAGGTTCAGGCTATCGTCAGTTCATTTGGTTTGGAAGGAGATTCTGCAAAAACTAAAATAGAAGCTCCCAGAGCAAAGGAAATTCACTTATACTTTGATCCGGCCACCAATGCAGGATTCAAAAATTCTGTGATGAATTCTGTCAATAAAATGGTTTTTGAAATCGAAAATAAAAAAATTTACAAAGCTTTTCAGGATCAGCTAGGCACCACAGAAAACCTTGACGAAAATAAAAACCTGATCAGCTTCAAAGAAATTACCCCGAAAAAAGGAGAAATGGACATCATGCCGAATTCTGTTCAGCATAACGTTCCTGCATGGACGCTCTTTGCCATCTTCTTTATCGTTGTTCCTTTATCCATTAATCTGGTAAAGGAAAAAAGCCAGGGAACAAGTGTAAGAGCAAGAATAAGCCCTACTCCTTATTTTGTTCATATTTTAGGAAAAACATTCACTTATCTTATCATCTGTATCATTCAGTTTTTACTGATGGTCGCAGTAGGTGTTTTCCTTTTCCCTTATATGGATCTTCCGGCATTTGATGTATCAGGAAAAATGTTCCAGCTTATTACGGTAACATTGTTCGCTGGGCTTGCTGCCATTGGATTTGGAGTATTATTGGGAACCATTGCAGATACACAAGAACAATCTGCACCTTTTGGAGCAACATCAGTCGTCGTACTGGCAGCAATTGGTGGAATATGGGTTCCGGTATTCTTAATGCCTGAATTTATGCAGACCGTAGCCAAATTCTCTCCTATGAACTGGGGATTAAATGCTTATTACGATATTATTTTAAGAAACAGCGGAATTGGAGGTATTGCTAAGGAATTAGCTTTCTTATTTCTATTTTACCTTGCAACAGTAGCCATTTCTATTTTTTATGAAAGAAAACAAAATGCAGTCTAACGAAAACATATTAACCTGTACCGAAGAAGTAAGAGTACGATTCAATGAAACAGACCCGCTGGGAATTGTCTGGCATGGCCATTATATCGTCTATTTTGAAGACGGTAGAGAAGCTTTCGGACGTCAACACGGCTTAACTTATCTGGACATTCAGAATGCAGGATTTGTAACCCCTATTGTAAAAAGTAAATGTGAACATTTTCTTCCCTTAAAATATGGGGAAACGTTTAACATTGTCACCACTTTCATCAATTCTGTGTCAGCTAAACTTATCTACAGGTATGAGATTTTCAATCAGGAGGATCAATTAGTCTGTAGTGGAGAAACCATTCAGGTGTTTTTGGACAGCAATGGAAGTTTATGTTTATACAATCCGGAATTTTTTCAAACCTGGAAAGATAAAATGGGATTATCATGAAGAAGGAAATTTACATCACAGATTATAACTGTGTAACGCCTCTGGGCTTTAATACAGATTCTAACTGGACAGCACTTTTAGCTGGAAAATCAGGAGTTGCTTTACATAAAGTCATAGAAAATCAAGATGCTTTTTATGCATCTATGATCAATAATGAAGAGCTGAATGAAGAATTCAGTAAAAATTTTGAGAGTCAGGAATTCACAAGACTGGAAAAAATGCTTCTTCTAAGCCTAAAACCATTGATTGAAAAACATAGGATAACTGAAGACACCGCTTTTATCTTATCAACTACAAAAGGAAACATCAGCCTATTGAAAAATGAGTCTGAATTACCCGAAGGCGTCTATCTTGCTAGATTAGCACAGAAAATTGCTGGTTTTTTTGGATTTAAAACAAAGCCTATCGTGGTTTCAAATGCCTGTGTTTCTGGGGTTATGGCTGTTGCTGTTGCCAAGAACATGATTCAGGCCGGGAAATATAAAGATGCCTTTGTGGTTGCCGGTGATGAAATCTCAGAATTTGTAATTTCAGGGTTCAATTCATTTCAGGCCATCGGTACTGAAGCCTGCAAGCCCTATGATAAAGACAGAAACGGGATCAATATCGGAGAAGCCGCAGCCGCAGTATATATCACTTCTGAGGCTTCTGAAAAAGAAAAGTTCAGATTCAAGGTATTGGGTGACTCGGCTATCAATGATGCTAACCATATTTCCGGCCCGTCAAGAACAGGAGACGGTTTATACGGAAGCATCAAGAATGCCATGACGGAAGCCCAGGTTTCGGCAGAACAAATTGACTTTATTTCAGCCCACGGAACAGCAACTTTGTATAATGACGAAATGGAAGCTATTGCATTCAACAGAATGGAACTGCAAAATATACCTTTGAACAGTATGAAAGGCTTCTATGGACACTGCCTTGGAGCTTCCGGACTTCTGGAAAGCATCATCTCTATGGAAAGCGCCATTCATAACACACTGATTCCCTCTAAAAACTTTAAGGAGATGGGAGTATCCCAGCCGTTGAATATCATTAAGGAAAATCAAACTGCAGCAATCAGATATATTTTGAAGACAGCATCAGGTTTTGGGGGGTGTAATGCAGCAATTGTATTGGAAAAATGTTAAAATGAAGCTGATGAAAAAGATAAATACCTGTACTATAGAACATTCAAAAATAAGCATTAACGAAGAGATCATTTTTGAAAGCCATAACGAAACTTTTCAGGAATTTGCAAAGGAAGCTTACAAAAGCATGGACCTTAGTTATCCTAAATTTCACAAAATGGACAGTTTAAGCAAACTCGCTTTTCTCTCTGCCGAAATCCTTTTAAAGGACGAAGATCATAGCAGAACGGCATTGGTTTTTGCCAACAAATCATCCAGTTTGGATACTGATTTTAAATATCAGGAAAGTATCAATTCTAAGGAAAATTACTTTCCAAGTCCTGCTGTATTTGTGTACACATTACCCAACATTTGTGTAGGGGAAATCAGCATTAAACACAAAATGCAGACAGAGAATGCTTTTTTTGTATTGGATGAGTTTGATGAAGAATTTTTAAACGATTATTCTGAACAAATCCTCCGGTCTGGGAAAGCAGATAAAGTATTATGTGGCTGGGTTGAATTATATCAGGAAAATTATAAAGCTTTTGTATATTTGCTGACCTTATAAAAATACAACACTATAACCTTGTAACAATGTAACAACAAAGCCTCCTTAAAACGAGCAAATTGAAACATTACTATATTGGTAAATTAACTAAATTATGGAAAACTTAAAAACAGAATTGAAACACAAAATTATTGAAGTTCTTAACCTTGAAGATGTTTCTGTAGAGGAAATCAAAGATACAGATCCATTATTCGGTGGTGGATTAGGTCTTGACTCTATTGATGCCCTAGAGCTTATCGTTCTTCTTGATAAAGACTACGGAATCAAGTTAGCCGATCCTAAAAAAGGAAAAGAAATTTTCCAATCTATTGATACAATGGCTAAATTCATTGAAGACAACAGAACGAAATAAATTAATATAACAATCTAACAGTGTAGCAGTGTAGCAGTTATTGTTAGATTGATGCGTTGTTTATATTATTTAACACCATGAGCCAAAAAATTGCCATAACAGGGATGGGCATCATTTCTTCCATTGGAAACAATGTGGAGGAAAATTTTATTTCATTACAATCCGGGAAACATGGTATTTCAGATATTCAGATGTTTGAAACCCGCCATGCAGGAACAATTAAAACGGGTGAAATAAAATTATCCAATGAGGAACTTGTGCAAAAGCTTCACCTTGATGAAGATAATAATGTAACAAGAACTTCCTTATTAGGGATGGTTGCTGCAAAGGAAGCTGTAGAAAGTGCCGGAATTTCAGACATTAATGAATACAGAACGGGGCTTATCTCTTCTACCAGTGTGGGAGGAATGGATATTACTGAAAAATATTTCTACTCCTACGAAGACTTTCCTGAAAAGCAAAAATACATTGACGCTCATGATGCCGGAAATTCCTCATTGGTTATTGCTGATCATTTGGGATTAAAAGGCATGGTTTCTACCATCAGTACGGCTTGCTCATCTGCAGCAAACGCCATTATGATGGGAGCCAAGCTAATTAAAAACGGAGTATTAGACCGTGTGATTGTAGGGGGAACAGATTCGCTTTCAAAATTTACACTGAACGGATTCAACACCCTGATGATTCTTACGGACTCTTACAATACACCTTTTGACAACGACAGAAAAGGGTTGAATCTTGGAGAAGCAGCAGCCTTTCTGGTTCTTGAATCTGAAGAGGTTGTAAAAAAAGAAAATAAACAGGTATTAGCCTATCTTTCCGGTTATGGAAACGCTAATGATGCTCACCACCAAACAGCTTCTTCCGAAAATGGACAAGGCGCATTTCTGGCCATGCAACAGGCTTTGAAAATTTCAGGATTGAAAAAGCAGGACATAGATTATATCAACGTTCATGGTACCGCAACACCCAACAACGATTTGTCAGAAGGAATTGCCATGATCAGAATTTTCGGGGAGAATCAGGTTCCTGAATTCAGCTCCACAAAAGCATTTACAGGACATACATTAGCCGCAGCAGCGGGAATTGAATCTGTATTTTCAATTTTGGCCATGCAGCACAGCCTTATTTTTCCTAACCTGAATTTTAAGACCAAAATGGAAGAGTTTGATTTAACTCCGGTTACTCAATTAAAGGAAAAGACCATAAATCATGTTTTGTCCAATTCCTTTGGGTTTGGCGGAAACTGTTCAACCTTAATTTTCTCAAAATCATGAGTGCAGTATACATCAACAGTACATCCTGTATCTCTGTTCAGGACACTTTAAATGAAAATTTCATTCAACATCTTAAACCGGAAAATTCGGTAAGGATGATAAAGGCCATAGAACCTAATTACAAGGAATTCATTCCTCCTGCAATGATCAGGAGAATGTCTAAGACTGTAAAAATGAGTTCTGTAGCCTCACATTACGCTTTAAAGGAAGCAGGAATTGAGCAGCCGGACGCTATTATTGTAGGGACCGGAATGGGATGTTCTCAGGATTCTGAAAAGTTTTTAAAAAACGTGATTGATAATCATGAAGAGTTTTTAACGCCTACATTTTTTATTCAATCTACTCATAACACGGTTGCAGGCCAAATTGCACTTGGTTTACAATGTCATGCGTACAACTTTACGTATGTAAACACCTCCTCTTCACTGGAGTTTTCATTTTTGGATGCAAAACTTCAGATTTCTGATGGTGAAGCAGAAAATATCCTTGTTGGGTCTACCGATGAGCAGGCCGACAGAACCATGGAGCTTTACTGCCTAAATAATACCATTAAACAGGAAGCCGAACTTCCTGCAGACCATCTGAATTCCGGTACAAAAGGAGTTATTTGGGGAGAAGGAGCAAGCTTTTTTGTTGTTGGAAAAGATAAGACAGAAAATTCCTACGCAAAACTGACAGACATTAAAATCAGTAACAGATTAGAATTGAATGAAACACGAAGCTTTATTCAAGAGTTTTTAACGAAAAACAATCTTTCTACCCATGATATTGATGCAGTAATTTTAGGATTTAGCAGTGACACAGGCTCGGATGTTTACTATACAAAAGCAATGGATCTATTTTCAGATTCAGCTTTATTATATTATAAGCATTTGAGTGGGGAATTTAATACCGCAAGCGGCTTCTCTACTTTCATGGCTTGTCATATTCTTAAGGAGCAGCAGATTCCTGAAGTAATGATGATTAATGAAACAAAAAAAGAGGAAGTGAAAAATGTGCTTCTTTATAACCATCTGGCGGGTTCCGATCACAGCTTGGTATTATTGGAGAAAGTTTGATAAGGCAAAAACCTAAAGAAAATTTCTAAAAAGACTATCAGATAATAGATTACTTTTGTTATTCAAAAACAACGGGCGATGAAGCACTATTCATTCATCTTATTTTATCTCTTCTGTAACGTTTTCATCTATGCGTTTCAGGGAAGTTTATGGGTGTATATAGCTTGTTTTCTTGCTTTTTCTGCTGTAGTTGTTTGGGGATCATTCGCTATTGAACTGGGATATTTTGTCAACAGTATTACCCATAAGCGAACGAAAATCAAAGAAATTGCTTTGACTTTTGACGACGGGCCTACAGAATTTACACCGAAGTTTTTAGATTTACTCAATGAACATCAGATAAAAGCTACTTTTTTCTGTATCGGAAAGCAGATTGAAAAATATCCGGAAACATTTCAGAGAATCATTGCTGAAGGTCACACCATCGGAAACCACACATTAACCCACTCTCATTCAACAGGTTTCCTATCTACCTCCAAAATGATTGCAGAGATTAAAAACTGTGATAAGGTGATGAAGAATGTTGGAAATATACAAACAAACTTATACAGACCTCCTTTCGGGGTTACCAATCCGAATATTGCAAAAGCCATTAAGCAAACTCATAAAATAAACATCGGCTGGAATGTCCGTTCTCTGGACACCATCATTGACGATGAAAGGAAAATCTATAAGAGAATTACTAAAGATCTAAGAAAAGGAAGTATTATTCTCCTCCATGATACCTCAGAAAAAACATATCATGTACTGGTAGATTTATTAGTATTTTTGAAAGATAAAAAGTACTCAACATTTACCGTTGATTCAATTACAAATTCAAGGAAAAAATGATTAAAAATATTGCCCTAGGAGCATTTTTACTGGTATCAGGTTTCTTTTTTGCGCAAAATACCGCAATGTCGGGTGCCGAGGCCAAAGCATTTATATCCAAGGTCTCCACAGATACCAAGGAAATTAAAACATTGCAGAGTGACTTTACCCAGACCAAAAAAATGGATTTTCTGGATAAAAGCATTGTCACCTACGGAAAAATGTCATTACAGACTCCTAATATGCTAAGCTGGAAATACACCAAACCATATCAGTACAGTATTGTTTTTAAAAGCAATAAAATCTTCATCAATGATCAAGGGAAGAAATCTTCTGTGGATGCTAAAAGCAAAACCTTTGAAAAGATCAATAAACTAATTGTTGGTAGTTCAAACGGAACCATGTTTAATGATCCTGAATTTACAGTAACGTACTTCAAGAATGGAAATTATAATGTTGCTAAGTTTATTCCGAAGACTTCACAACTGCTGAAATACATCAAACAGATTGAACTTTATTTTCCAAAGAGCCAGTCTACGGTTTCTCAGGTTAATATGACAGAAGCTTCAGGCGATACAACGAATATTGTTTTCAAAAACACAAAGATCAATGCTTCAATTCCTGCGTCAGAATTTACGTTATAGCCTGATTCTATTACTGGTAGTTTCCTGCAAAACGTATCAGCTAACTGATGTAAAGACCGTTTCCACGACTGAAAAAACAGTTGAAAATCTTTATTTTTCATCTACTGAAGATTATGTTTATAAATGTCAGATGGATATTTATAAAAATCATGTAAGCGGAATCCTTATCATCAAAAAATTGAATGAAACAACACACCGTGTCGCTTTAACTTCTGACTTTGGCAATAAGCTGATAGATTTTGAAATTTCGGACAATCATTTTAAACTGAATTACGTATTGACGGATCTGGATAAAAAAATTGTTATTAATTTTCTGAAAAATGATTTTCAGCAGCTATTGAAAAAGCAATATCCGGTAAGTGAGAGCTTTGAAAATGAAAACTCTAAAATCTATCTTTCCAAGATGGACAACAAGAGCTATTATTTATTCTTTAATAAGGACAATAACTTACTGAAACAAATCATTTACACCAAAAATAACAAGGAAAAAATCGATTTTACATTTGATGCAAAAAAGCATATCTTCGCGGACAGCTTAAATTTGCAACACAAGGATTTTAAGATCAATATAAAACTATTTCAAATAACCGAAACTGAATAACTTTACCATGAAAAAAATATTTCCATTCTTATTTGTACTGATATCAGGACTCTCTTTTGCCCAAGTAACATTTACGCCAGGAATCAGAGCCGGAGCCAATTTTTCTCATTTCACCAATGATGAAAATCAAACGTTCTTCTATCCTGGAGATGTATATTATCCGCAATCCCAAATGAATCTTAATTTCAAAACAAGAACTGATTTTTACCTTGGATTTTTGGGAAATATCCGTTTTGCAAAATTTTATGCCCTGCAACCGGAAATTAATTATTCAAGACAGGGAACCAAAGTAGAATCCAATGTTAATAATATGGGGGAACAAAACATTACAGTTTCTTATCTTGGAATTCAATTGGTTAACAAGTTTTATTTCAACAAATTCAATGTTCATGCAGGACCTACTCTTGATTTTGTTGTAGAAAAGAAAAATATTAATCCTGATAACGAAATTGATCTAGGAATTACTGCCGGAGTAGGATATGATATCACTAAGAATTTTGGTATAGAAGCAAGGGTGAAAAAAGGATTCATTCCTGTTTACAGCTTCTATGAAGATCATTCTAATGTTACTTTTCAGGCAGGTATTTACTATACATTTAACATGAAAAAATAATTATGCAGACCATTCTTACAGACTTTTATACGTTAACATCATACGAAAAAGCAGAAAACGGAAGTTTTATTGCGCATATCAACTTAAATAAAGGTCATGATATTTTCAAGGGCCATTTTCCGGGAAATCCGGTGACACCTGGTGTGTGTATGATGCAGATTATTAAAGAACTGACAGAAGAATTTACAGGTTCAAAATTATTCTTAAAAACGGCATCGAATGTAAAATTCATGGCCATTATCAATCCTTTTGAGACTCCTGATCTGAAACTTCAATTGGATATTACTGAAAATGAGGAAGATGTTAAAGTAAAAAATATAACTTCCTTTGGCGAGACTATTGCATTAAAGTTGTCTGTAAGCTATAAAAAATTAACGGCATGAAACTTATCTTATCATTCGTAGCAGCATTTATTTTTTTCTTTCAGTCTGATTTAGAATCCTTGAGAAACAGCTATGCCAAGGCCAATGACTCTGCAGCCAATACTGAAAACTTTATAGGAATTGCAGAAAAGCAATCGGGTTCTGATGCAGTAACCTTAGGCTATAAAGCAGCGGCAAAGATTATGGAGGCAAAAGTCTCCAAGGGAAATAGAAAGACCCTGGTGAAAACAGGAGCTACAAGTCTTGAAGCGATCATCAAAAGTAATCCTAATAACGCAGAATTACGCTTGATCAGATTAAGTGTTCAGGAAAACATTCCTAAAATTGTGGGTTACAGAGGCAGTTTAAAGGATGACAAAGCTTTCCTACTGAACAATTACAGCAAACAAAATGCTGCCTTGAAAAACTATATCAAAAGGTTTGCATTGCAGTCTAAAACCATTACCGAGGCCGAAAAAGCCACTTTAAAATAATATAATGTCCCTTGCTGAAGTACAAAATGCAATTTCTGAAAAGAAGATCTGCGTTTTAATACCTACCTACAATAATGAAAAAACCCTGAAAAGGGTAATAGACGGTGTTTTGAACTATACCGAAAGTATTATTGTGGTTAATGACGGTTCTACCGATTCTACTCTTCAAATTCTGGCTCAATACCCCCATATTACAACCATCACCCTACCTGAGAACAAAGGGAAAGGAAACGGATTGAAAATAGGTTTTAGAAAAGCTAAGGAACTGAACTACGATTATGCCATAACCATTGATTCTGACGGACAACATTATCCCAATGATATTCCTGTGTTTGTGGATGCTCTGCTTCAGGAAAATGAAGAGGTACTATTAATTGGGAACAGAAATATGTCCCAAGATGGTATTCCAAAGAAAAGCAGCTTCGGAAACAGATTTTCTAATTTTTGGTTTTGGTTCGAAACAGGAATTAAGCTTGAAGACACCCAATCCGGTTACAGGCTTTATCCTTTACATAAAATTCCCAAGAAATATTTTACACCGAAATTTGAGTTTGAAATTGAGATCATTGTAAGGACTGCATGGAGACATATTCCCGTAAAGAACGTTCCCATTAAGGTATTGTACGATCCTAAAGAGCGTGTTTCGCATTTCAGACCATTCAAAGATTTTACTAGGATCAGTATCTTGAATACGATTTTAGTAACGATCACTCTTTTTTACATTATTCCGAGAAACTTCGTGAATAACTTCAAAAAAAAAAGCTTTAAAAAATTTATAAAAGAAGATGTGCTGGAAAGTGACGGAAGCAATCGTATAAAAGCTTTTTCCATTGCCCTTGGAGTGTTCATAGGCTTATCACCATTTTGGGGATTTCAAACGCTATTGGTCATCAGTTTATCTGTTCTTTTCAAACTGAATAAAGTTCTTGCATTTGTAGCCTCCAATGTGAGTCTTCCTCCTTTTATTCCGTTTATCATTGCGGCTTCATTGTTTCTTGGTTCTCCATTTGTTCATGGAGACAGTAATATTCTAAGTCAGGATGTTAATTTCGAGCTAATCAAGAATAACCTGCTTCAGTATGTTATTGGAAGTTTCATCTTAAGTACTACATTGTCTGCTTTGGCAGGAATAAGTACTTTTCTTTTTCTGAATAAACTGAATCCGGAAAATAATTAAACTAAAAGCAAAGCCCCGAAAGAATATTCCGAGGCTTTACATTCTAATTATTTATTTTACTATTTTGAAACGATAATCTTCTGACTATAGTCAATTGAAGAATTGTTTTTAATTTTTACAATATAAGCTCCATTGATCAGATTACCAGCATTAACAGTTGTTTGTCGGTTAAGATTGATATTTTCCTGAGAAACAAGCTTTCCTGTAAAGTCATAGATGGAAACTGTTGTAATTCCTGACACATTCATTCCTGAAGGAGTTTTGATGGTGAATTCATTTTTTACAGGGTTTGGATAAATGGAAATTCCTTTTGAATTTTTAGAAACTTCGTTTACGGCCAGTGATCCACATTCAGTAGGAATGGTAAAATCTTCCACCTGATCGTTCAGATCCGGTGCTGGCTGATCAGAACCTACCCATCGCCCAGTCAATCCTCCCGATGCAGCATTTACTCCCAATCCTCGTTTTGCAAATGTTTTCCAGATCATGCATTTATCAGCTCCGTTTGTTTTTGCCTGATCGGCAGCCAGAATAGCATTTCTTCCTGTTACGAAAGTAGGAGAACAAGGTTGCAATTTAAGAGCGTCTACCACAAGCTGTAATACTCTGGCACTTCCACTGTCAGGATTATCCAAAACATTACTGCTATAACCATATTTCTCTACATAATTCCAATGAAGATCCCAAAGCATTGTTGCCCATACAAATCCTACACTATGAGAATTTACACGGGTAATTGCCGTTCCGTCATCTTCTACAGCATTATATTTCATCCCGTTCGTTTTACCATATGTATAATCATTAATGGTAAAATTAGGAGAATATTTAGCCGGTCTTATTCCAAGAGCGTCTATAGGATCTCCTTCAGCAAAAGTTCCTATCCCTCTCGGCACAGACGCGTTATCTCCCGCTTTATTGGTCAGCATTAATGCAAAAAAATCAGACCAACCTTCTCCCATCTGTTCATTATCGACTGTATAATTTAAGCAACTCACACTGGTTCCTGTAAGACGGGTAGAAATCCCATGCCCATACTCATGAGTCACGATCCCATTATCTAAGCTGCCATCTTTATAAATATAGTTCGGTGTATCATATTTTAATGTTCCATTTACAGCGGTAGAGGCTAATTGATTTATAATAGCAACTCCTTCAGCATTATCTACAAGTACAGAAGGGATCGTAATGGTAGCATCGGATCCTCCCATCTGGCCTGCAAGTGGTACAGAAGTTGGAGCGTTATAAACAATAACTCCTACAGCACCTTTTAACTGAGCATTTTTAACTTTGAGTGCAAAACCACAATTGGCGCCACCTCGTTGTATTAGAGCCAGCTTCCCCGTAAGATTTTCGGAAATAGCAGTACAGCCATCAATGGGTGTAGTGACTGCTATGTCTCCTGTAATACCTGTTGCTGTAAGCTTTGGACCAAAAACTGCTGTTTTAGAATTAGGAGTGCGTGATGTAAATGGAGCAGGTGAATTATAAAATAGGTTTTGCATATTTTTAGGTTCATATAAATACATCTGCATTCTAGGGGCAAAGCCATCATTTCGTGTACTAAAATTAGCATTATTATAACCTTTTCCATCTCTGGCTTCTGCAAGAACAGCATCATTACCAGAACCTCCGTTTCCAAAATTATTGGTTTGAAAATTCTTGGAAGATTCAGTAAATCCGAACTTATAAAATATATCATGAATTTTATTATTCAGATAAAATAAATTGGTCACAGATGCAGAGGTATAATTTTGTGGTGGCAATGTTATATCCAATGGAAAATCAAAAACTCTGCCCGCTCCTCCATCCGGGGAAAACTGGGGAGTATTGGTTGCATTTTCATCAGTATAGGTATAAACATTATTTCCTCTTGTATTCGTATAATGATTTGTTCCATCAGAGTGCCATCCTTCAGGCGATGCTATAAGGTCCCATGGGTTGGTAATTAATGCTCTGTTTCCAAAGGTAGGTGCTTCAACAGGCAAAGGAAATACATTATAGGAAGCATTATCAGGAGCTAAAACAAAGCTTGAACCCTGAGGTATTGTATGTTGAAATTGTGGAAACAAACTTGGCATAGCATGTTCTGCATGAGAATGTCCATAAGCGCCTGAATGGAAACTACAGGACAATGTCAGATTTTCTTTGTATAGTAATGAACCGTCTTCAGCGCTGATAATAACCATCCAGCTATTATCAGTTCCTTTTTCTTCAATATCAAATTCATATCCTAGGATCAGGTTCCCATTTTTCACAAAATAAACTGTGGTAGTCTTAAGGAATTCGTCTTTACCCTCCTTGTTTTTCGCAGTAGTATTTCCATTTAATTTTTTAGCAGCGGCAGTCACAAGAGCCTCCTTATTGCCTCCTTCTTTTCCTTTAATAGAAGTTGGCAAAATTTTTATGAAAGTATCTGCAAAGCTTAATACTTTGTCTTCCCTTATCAGAACATTTGCAGAACTACCGAATATCGGGATACCATTAATCGTCTGCTGAATTCCTACAACATCTCCTTTTAAACTTTCCGAATGGTCAATATTAACAATTTTAAAAGTTTTCAGGTCAGAATCCATTCTTTGAAACGGCCCTTTGGAAGAGCTCATATAGTCTTTTATGACCTGCTCCTGATTTTGAGCAAAAATAATTCCTGTACTTAAAAGAGAAGAAAGAAGCAGGAATTTAACACTAAATCGAATTTTTTTCATGTGTAATACTTAAAATTAATAAATGTAATTATCCAGTTAGTGTCAAAAAACACCAAATGTTACATTATTAATAATGATGTATTTTAAAAACAAAGAAATTCGCAATAAAACAACAATGAAGGGATCTAACAATTAATTGTGTATCCTTTTAATAGCCTTATTCAAATACTTTTCCACTGTTTTCTGATCCGGAACTGTTGTTACTTCCTTGGTGAGCGCTTTCTCAAATTCAGTTTTTGCCTTTGAATACTCTTTTTTATGAAAATAATATTTACCTGCCATAAAATATCCTTTCCAGAAATCTGGATTTAAGGATTGATAATGAGCAATAAAGTTATCCGAAAGTATTTCCTTATTATGGATGGCATCATTAATTTCAAAGCTTATTTGCCTGTATTCCTCATAGTTTTTGAATTCCTGAGAATCTGCAAAAGGATCTTTTATAATATTAAGTTGTGATTTTGAAAAATTATTAGGCTTCAATCCCCGCTCTGAAAATATATCATTAAGGTCATAGCATACAAATTCTCCCAGTTGATAAGGATTGGAAGATACCCATACTAACTTTTTCTGAGGCGAGAATATCACCGCATGATGGGCCAAAAGCTGGTTCAGGGCCTTTTCATTTCCGTTTCCTATGCTCTCATTCTTTAAACCAGACCTGTTCCTTAGAATAGAAGCCATTTTCTCCGGATTCAGTTTTTTTTCTTCCTGTAAAAGCTCCTGTAATTTTTCATAGCGGTAAGCAGAATGGCTTTCCTTAATCTGTTTCTGATTTCTTACATCATTTTTATAGACATCAGACTGAAAATGATTGGTGCAAAATACCCTGCTTGTATTCTCTACTTTGTACACTCCGAAACTTTTCGGTGAAACTTCAATAATGACGGCATTTTTATCATGAGCGCTTCCTACCAGAATTGATTCTGAGACGAAAACGTTTCTTTTTTTTGCAATAGCAATGGCATCCTCAATATTTTTTGCATATTGTAGAATTTCTCTTGTTACCAGAGAAATAGGAGTTTTCGCAGTTAAAGGAATCTTTGATTTTCCGGCATTAATGGTTACCGTAATTCCTTCTTTATTCATCCCTGAAACTACGCCAATCATCCCCGGCCAGCTTACAGACATGTAGGGTATTCCATCTTCCGGCTCTACAAATTCGACCAGTTTATTTTTGGAAAAGTCATCTCCTACATAAAAATCGAAGTTTCTTCCAATCAATAAATCTCCATCTTCTGTATTTTCATTCCATACCGCCAGAGAAGTACACCCCACCATTGCCAGATCCTGCATGGCGTGTCCAATATCATGGGCACCGTGCAAATAGAGATTCCTCAGATACTTGGAAGCAATAAAGTCATATTGGACGGATGAATATTGCGACAAACCATATAATTCTGCCTGATAGTCTTCTCTTACATTGAGATACATTTTTCGGTTGTACCATTTTAAGAAAACATTCAAAAGTTTCTGTTTAAATTTTGACGGAACAAATCCTTCTACTTTAGAAAAGAAGATTTCTTCCTGTTTCTGCATTAAATCCTGAGTTAATGCCCCGTTATTATATCCTAGCTGTAAAGGGTTCCCTTTAATATAAAGTTCCCAAAGCTGTTGCTTATTCTTGGTCAGAAAATTTTGTTTATAGCTGAATGTTGTATCATTGATTTTAGTCACTTTCGGAATTTCCAATGAATATTGCTTTACCTCCGGAAGATGATGAACAGACTTTGAAACCCCGCATGAAATCAGGATCAATAAAAAAAAGGAATAGATGATGAACCTTTTATAAGAAAAGTAATTCGTAATCGTTTTTTTCACAGTGGTTTTTATTAAATCATTTGCTGCAGACGGTTGTCAATAATTTCTTTCCCCAGGATTTCAGCGCAGGTATTGAATGCCCCTATGGTAACACCCAAAATCCCATGCATATTCACGGATTGACCAGTCAGAAACAGGTTATCAATTTTTGTACGGGGAGAAACCATTGTTTTAAGCGGGTTATCTGAATTTTTCATGTATCCGTACATATTTCCATCAAAGCTGCCGATATAGTCCCTATAAGACAAAGGTGAAGAGGTATATATTCTTTTAATGGCATGCCTAAGGTTAGGGATTTTCTTTTCCAGAGCCTCAATCATTTTTTCAGTCTTTTCAAGCTTAAATCTTTCATACTGCTCTCCTCTTTCATGCTCCTCAGCCACTGTATTGAATGTACTTTCCCACTTTTTCACCTCATCAAAGTCCATATAGGAAATTGCAGTCAGACTTTCAGCAAATTCCGGATGATGTTTTGAGGGTGTAGATGAAAGCATATAGGTTTCCGGCCATGTATTCTTTTGGTAACGGGATGCGTTCCAAACCTGTTCTTCTGATGAATAATGATAAATATTATAATTAAAGTTCGGAAAGCATTGAGGCTTTAAGATAATATAAACGCTAAAGCATGATGAAACCGGCTTCCAGCTCAAAACCCTGTTCAGAAAAGACTTCTTCAGCCTTTCTCCTCCAATGAGCTTAATCGTGGAACGAATCTCAATATTTGAAATAAAGCGCTTGGCAGTATATTCTTTTCCTGAAACTGTTTTTACCGACGTTACGATATTATTTTCATTAAAAACACATTCAGAAACCTCGGAATGCTTGTGGACATCAGCTCCATATTGACGTAGTTTTCTAATAAGCAGCTTCGAAATCTGGCTTCCGCCTTTCACACATTTATAGGCACTCTGAATGTAAGAATTTACCGTTAAAGCATGAACATAGAAAGGAACATTTTCAGAATCTCCGGCATACAGGAAATTAGAGCCTAGCAGAACTGACTGAAGTGTTTTATTCTGTGTAACGGATTCTATAAATCTTTTGGTATTGAGATGCAGGATTTCTTCATTATAGTTATCTTTTCCCACCACATTATACCTTGGAAACTGGCTACAGACATATTGAATTTCCTCACAATAGTTCTCCAGATTTTCCTTTTCTTCCGGAAAATGTACAGATAACTGTTCTACAAAGTTCTGATACCCTTGAGCGTGAGGATATTCGATTGTGTTATTTCCAAAAGAAATTCTGTCATATCCGTCTTCATCCATCTTTTGAAGTTCCAGTTCATCCATGATTTCCAGATAGGAGAAAAAACAGTTTAAATTCTGACCCTTTGAAAGACCTCCCAGGTAGTGAACACCAGTATCAAAAATAAGTTTATCCCTTGAAAAGGTTTGTAGATTTCCTCCATACTGGTTGTTTTTCTCCAGCACACAAACTTTCAGACCCTCTTTTGCTAAAATAAGAGCCGAAACAAGACCTCCCAATCCACTGCCGATTACAAGTATGTCATAGTCTTTCTTCAAAGGAGAATGTGTTTTTAAAAAATTAAGAGTGTTCAGAATTAAGGAATCATAGATTACTTTGTGATCAATATACGAAGAAAACTATTGACACTGTATTATTTTAATTCTTAATAATCTTAATGATTTTGAGTTTTTTATTAGTTTTTAGAGGGTAAAAATAGAAAAATTAATCAACATCATCCCAAAAATCAAAATAATTGAACCATTGAAGGGGATATTTCTTGATCATGGTTTCAAGATTTTGAACATAGGATTGTAAAAGCCCCTGCGAATCACGGTTTTTGATATTCTGTGCTACTCTTGCATATAAGTGATAGTGAAGATTATTCTCTTTCATCACATAAACGTAAACCACGGGAACCCCCAATCGAGAAGCAATAAGAAACGGCCCTGCCGGAAATTTTGCACTTTTCCCCAGCAGGTCTGCCTCAAGGTATTTAGATCCCTCGAAATAGCGATCTCCGGTAAAGCAGATCAGCTCATTATTTGACAAGGCTTGATTGATCTCAAAGATATGCGACATATCTTCTTTTACATAGATGAATTTGATATTGCTTTCTTTTACGGCGACACTTTCCAGGTATTCCTTAATCACTGTAATTTCCTGATCAGTAGTCACTAGGTTAATTTGACAGTCAAAATCGATGTCTGCAAAGAAATGTTCTGCAATTTCAAAGTTCCCGATATGGGCACTGATAAGAACGCCTCCTTTTTTAGCCGCCAAAAGATTTCTGAGATTTTCAATACCATCGAACTCATAGGTATATTTTCCTCTCAATCCCGCGGAGATGGCTGTTTTGTCAATCAGAACTTTTCCGAATGTAAAATAGCTGTTAAAAATGGAGCGCTTGGCTTTCCAATAACCGTAGTTTAGTCTTTTCTGAAAATAATAACGAATGTATCTGTTGCTATTCTTCTGAAACAGAACGTAATAGGAAGCTACAAAGTACAGTATAAAATATGAACTTCTGATCCCGATATTTCTAATACACCAAACGAATATTCTGTATCCCAGTACCGTTCCTTTAGATTTACCTTTCCACTTGTTCATAAATAGAGTTTACCAATATAACAGTATACCAATGTAACAATATCTGTGGGTAGGCTCTTATATCATTACATTGGTACATTTTAAAGAATAGATTTACTTAATAACTATGCGTTTTTTTCAGCAATCTTATTTTCAATGGTTGTATAGAAATCATCAAATGTCACCATCTTCTTGAAGTCGGCTTCTCCTAATTTCACTCCGAAATTAGATTCAATTACGACTACCATATCGATATAGTCCAGGCTGTCTAAGCCTAGTGTATTTTTAAGGTTGGCATCATTACTGATTTCTTCTCCATCAACTTCGAATTCGTTTACAAGAAAATCATTAACAATGGCAACAATTTTTTCCCTTTCCATGTTTTTAATCAAATTTTTTTACTATTAGTGCAGAATTGGTTCCCCCAAACCCAAAAGAATTCGACAAAAATACATCAATTTTTTGATTTTTTGTTTTGGAGACTAAATTTATCTTTGCCGCCTCATTATCAGGATTTTCCAGATTTATATTAGGAGCAACAAAATCATTCTGCATCATCAGAATTGAGTAGATAACTTCACTTGCACCTGCCATCCAGCATTCATGCCCGGTCATGGATTTGGTAGAACTTACCGGAACTTCACTTCCAAAAATCTCATATATTGCTTTTGCCTCGTTGGCATCACCAATGGGTGTGGAAGTCGCGTGAGCATTAATGTAATCGATATCTGAAGCTTTTAATCCGGACTGCTCGAGGGCTCTGTCCATTGCCAAAGCCGGGCCATCAACATTTGGGGTTGAAATATGTCCTCCGTTTGATGAAAAGCCATAGCCTATAATTTCAGCAAGAATAGAAGCTCCTCTTCTTTGTGCAGACTCCAGGCTTTCAACAATTAAGCTAGCCGCTCCTCCACTCGGGATTAAACCATCTCTTTCCGCATCGAAAGGTCTTGATGCTTTTGTAGGCTCATCTTCTCTGGCCGAAAAAACGCCCAGCCCATCAAAACTTGCCATAGAATATTTATTGGTCTCCTGCGCTCCGCCACAGATAATCATATCCTGAAAACCGTTCTTGATCATCATATAGGCAAGCCCCAAGGAATGTGATCCACTTGCGCAGGCTGCACTGATGGTAAGGTTGATTCCTTTCAGCTTAAAGATCGTAGAAAGGTTCATGGTCACTGTTGAATTCATTGATTTGAAGATCGCTCCTGATCCCATCAATGTAGTATCCTTCTTTTCCCTTGCAATGTCGATAGATTCTACCACTGCCTGAGAAACACTGTCATTTCCGTATAAAATCCCCACTTCATGGGTATCTAAAAAGGATTCATCAAGACCCGCCTGCTTCAAGGCATCAATGGTAGCAAGATAAGCATATTCGCTTTCTTCTCCCATGCTTACACGCTGACGTCTGTTCAGAAGATTCTTTAAATCCGGCTTTGGAACAACGCCCGTAAGGCCTGATCTGAATCCGAATTCTTTTCTTTCCTGATCTAAAATAATACCGGATTTTCCTTGGTATAGGGATTCCCTGACCTCTTCTAAAGACGTCCCAATGCAGGAATAAATCCCCATTCCGGTAATCACAACCCTATTTTCCATTTGTTTATATTGAATTTAACAATGTATCAGTCTAGCCAAGTAACAATATTTTCATTAAGGTTCACTCCACATTTGTACACTGGTACATTGGTATATTGTTAGATTATTTATGAGTAAATTCCGCCATTAATATTAATCACTTCTCCTGTAATGTATGAAGATTTTCTAGAGGCTAAAAATGCCACTAGATCAGCGACTTCTTCTGCTTCTCCAAATCTGTTGGCAGGAATCATTGCTTTCAGTTCTTCTTCATTGAACTCCTGAGTCATATCTGTTCTGATAAATCCCGGAGCCACAGCATTTACTGTAACATTTCTTTTCGCTACTTCCTGAGCAAGAGCTTTTGTTGCTCCTACCAAAGCTCCTTTAGCAGCAGAATAATTGGTCTGTCCGGCTGTTCCTTTTACTCCAGAAACGGAAACCATATTGATGATTCGTCCGTATTTGTTACGAAGTAATTTCTGAATAAAGAAGTTGGTTACATTGAAGAATCCGTCTAAACTGGTATTGATTACACTATTCCAGTCTTCCTTTTGCATCCACATAAACAGTCCGTCTCTTGTAATTCCGGCATTATTAACGATAACTTCTACCAAAGCATCAGAGTTTTTCTCCTGCCAGGCCGTTAAAGTATTTTGTACTTCTTCAGCATTTCCTACATCAAACTTAAGGATTTCTCCTGTAGCACCAAGTTCTTCTACTTTAGCCAAAGTTTCTTTTGCTGCAGCTTCATTTGAAGTGTAGTTGATAAGGATATGATAGTTTTTCTCTTCAGCCAGTTTTATACAGATTGCCCTCCCGATTCCTCTGGAGCCTCCTGTTACAATTGCACATTTCATGCGTTAGTGTTTATTTCGTTTTTAGTTTTTTTTAAGTTTGCTTATTCCTTACTTTTCTATTAGACAATTCATCCTTGTCAACAATTACATTGTCTTTAAATATTTCTTTACTTCCTCCAGATATGGATACATCACCATATCATTAGAGAATGCAGGAATAATCTTTCTGATCTCATCATATAATTCTTTGGTAGAGGATGATACTTTATCCTGAAAACCAAGATATTCAACAGCCTGAATGATTGTAATCGCTTCAATAGCCAATACTTCAAAAGCATTTTCAATTACTTTTCTGCAGATTACCGCAGCATTGGTTCCCATGCTAACGATATCCTGATTATCATTATTATTCGGAATACTATGAACATACATAGGGTTAGACAGCATCTGGCTTTCTGCCGTAGTGGAAGTTGCTGTAAACTGTACCCCCTGCATCCCAAAATTGAACCCTAATTTACCTAAATTTACAAAAGGTGGCAAGATTTCGTTGATTTTAGCATTCAAAAGATAGTTTAGCTGTCTTTCTGCAAGCATGGTAAGTTTAGTAACTACAATTTTTAGTTTATCCATTTCCAAGGAAATATAATCACCATGGAAATTCCCTCCATGGTAAACATGTTGATCTTCTACATTGATAATTGGATTATCGTTTGCAGAATTGATCTCATTTTCAAGAACTTTTTCGGTGTACTCCAATGTATCTAGCACAGGACCAAGAATCTGTGGAACGCATCTTAGGGAATAATATTCCTGTACTTTTTCCTTAAATACTTTTTCCTGTTCTTCAAAATGGGTATATAAGTGATCTTCTCTCTTTCTGATCAGTTTACTGTCTGCCAAGTGCGCACGCATTCTTTCTGCCACTTTTTGCTGACCGTAATGTTTTTTTGTTCCGTTCAATGCTTCTGATAAATGATCATCATAAGCCTGTACAATCTCATTGATTGCACAAGAAAGTCTAAGAGAAATATCGGTTAACTGGTTTGCTTTATATGCATTTACAATTCCGATTCCTGACATCACGGAAGTTCCGTTCATCAAGGCAAGCCCTTCACGGATTTCAACTTGAATTGGCTCCAATCCTTCGATTTCAAAAACCTCTTTTGTAGATTTTCTTTCTCCTTTGTAAAATACTTCTCCTTCTCCAATTAATACTAAAGCAAGGTGAGCCAGCTGAACAAGGTCACCACTTGCTCCTACTCCTCCATGTTCAAAAATCAATGGAGTAATATCTCTGTTGATCAGCTCCTGAAGAAGATAAATCACAGATTCATGTACCCCTGAGTTTCCTAGTGATAAAGTATTCAATCTTGCCAGCATACAAGCTTTCACTTCCTGAGCAGGCAGAGGGTTTCCAATCCCTGAAGAATGGCTTCTAATCAGGTTATACTGAAGCTGATGAGTATCTTCATCACTGATCTTGAATTGAGCCATTGGCCCAAAACCGGTATTCACACCGTATATTACTTTATTTTTTGAAAACTCCCTTAAAAACTGAAAACTTTTATTCACTCTTGACAAAAGTGATTCATCCAGTTCTATTTTTTCATTTTCAATGATAATTTTTTGAAAGTCTTTCAGTTCTAAAAAGTTATTTATTTTCATCAATTAAAAGTAATAGTTGATAATTTTGTAAAATATTAATTATTTGTCACTAATTTTGCGGCAAAGATAAAAGTTATTATTAAAATAAAAAATCAAAGATGAGCAAAGAATTTGTTGACGTTCTTGTAATCGGGGCTGGACCTTCCGGATGCGTGTCTTCTTCATATTTAAAGAAGAACAACGTCAGCGTAAAAGTTGTTGAAAAGACAAAATTCCCAAGACTGGTAGTTGGAGAAAGCTTAATTCCAAGGGTTATGGATCACTTTGATGAGGCCGGACTTTTCCCTGCACTAGACAAAATGGGCTTTGAAAAAAAGCTGGGAGCACGTTTTCTTCGTGGTGATGAAGTTTGCATTTTTGATTTTAGCAACAAATTCGGGGAAGGCTGGGACTGGACCTGGCAGGTTCCAAGAGCTGATTTTGATAATACACTTGCTCAGGAAGTGATCAATAAAGGTGTTGATCTTGAATTCGAATCTGAGGTCATAGATATCAAGTTTGAAGGAACAGATTCTATCACAACGGTAAGGGATAAGGATGGAAAAACTAAAGAGATCCATGCCAAATTTGTGATTGATTCAAGTGGCTACGGAAGAGTATTACCTCGTTTATTAGATCTTGAAAAACCATCAAAACTATCTCCCCACTCTGCTATTTTCTCTCATGTACAGGACGCCAACAGAGAACCTGGTGAAGAGGGCACTTTGATTTCCTTTGATATTATTGAAACTGAAGTTTGGCTTTGGGTAATTCCTTTTTCCAACGGAAATACCAGCTTAGGAATTGTAGGACCTACTGATTATATTGAAAAATTATCTGAAAGCGGAGACACTGCTGAAGCTTTAAGAAAGGCAATTTCTCTTTCAGACTATTATGTAAAACGTTTTGGTGATGTAGAATTTCTTTTTGAACCAAAACATTTGAAAGACTATTCCTGCTCTGTAAAAAGCCTGTTCGGAGATGGATTTGCTTTAACAGGGAATGCCTCTGAGTTCCTTGATCCAGTTTTCTCATCGGGAATGGCCTTTGCCACAGAATCAGGAATGCTTGCAGCAAAACTGGCATTAAGACAATTAAACGGAGAAAAAATAAACTGGCAGGCTGAGTACACGGATTATATCCTGTATGGTGTAGATGTTTTTACAACGTATGTAAAGGAATGGTACACCGGAAACCTTCAGGAACTTTTCTTTCACCAACCGGAAAACCCTGATGTAAAGAAAAAAATATGTGCTGTTTTAGCAGGATATGTCTGGAATAAAGACAATCCTTTTGTGAGAAAACATGATACAGTTATCAAAAATCTGGCAAACCTCATCAAACAGGAAAAACAGGAACAGCAAAATCAACAATAAAAAAACGGTCTGAAAATTCAGACCGTTTTTATTTTATTTTAAAGATTTTTTTATTTTTTTTCCAAGATATCTACCGGCAGATTCATAAGCCGCAGCAATCCTTCCATATTCCATTACGGCCTCGTCATTATTAACAAATCTATCAAACTTATTAAGTTCTATTTCCGCTAAAACTACTGAATGATTGCTTGTTTCAACCAATTTTATTGTACCGCTTATTTCTGCTGTCATCATTGTTAATCCTGCATGCCAGCCCGGGAATATCCATTTTGTCTCCAATAGCAAAGTATATTTTGATGAAATATCCTTTTTAAAAAAACTCTCTTTATAGGTTTTATTTAATCCTTTTGAAAAATATCTGATATACTCTTCATTTTTATACTTTTCCCATTCTGCAATCCATATTTTCCATGTTTCTTCTCCTCTTTTAGGATTATCCAGGACTTGTTTTTTTCTGTTTTCCAGATATTGAGTTTCTGTAATATTTTCTTTCATAAATAATACATCCTCAAATTTCAATTCTACATTCACTTCAGTCTGATCTTTTAAGACTTCAAAACCACCTGAAACAAGATTCATTTTCTCTTGTCCAAAAGCGGCAGTTGTCATCATAACCATGAACACCAGCAGAAATAATTTTTTCATAATTATAGTTTTTCTATTTAAGCTGACAAAGATATTATAAAAAGTGATTTATGTTCTTTTGTTACTTTAATTTAATCTATCTTAAGTCTATAAATGTAATCGGTTTTCTACTGTTTGGATTAAAAACTGTTTTGGATAAAATATCAAAGTCTATCACTTCAATCTTGGGGCTTACCCTTAATTTTGCCCGGAAATGGTCTCTTACTTCATTCACAAAGTTTTCATTTTCCTGCTCTGTACTTACCTTGATGATAATTTCATCCAATCCTATTTCGTTGGACTGAATGACGATTTGATAGCATAGAATATTATTAAAATCATTCAAAATATCATTCATTGCCGGCGGATACAATGTTGTTCCTTTATACTTGATCATTTGTTGTTTCCGTCCAATTACAGGCCCCAGCCTCATTGTATTTCTACCACATTGGCATGGCTCGTAATGAGCCTTTACGATATCTCCGGTTTTAAATCTCAATAAAGGAATTGCTTCTACCCCCAAAGTTGTAATAGTTAATTCACCACTTTCGCCCTCCTTCACAACGTTTCCTTCATCATCCAGAATTTCCGTAATGATCAGTTCAGGGTGATGGTGACCTCCTCTCTGAAACTCACACTCTGTAAAAGCGGTGCTCATTTCTGTGGAAGCATAGGTAGAAAAGAGTTTAATATTCCATTTTTCCTTAATCTTCTGAGAGAGAATATTATCTGTAAAATCCTGATTTTTGATGCTTTCTCCGATACATACTGCTCCGTAAACACTTGAATTTTTATAATCCAATTCGTGTTTCTCGGCATAATCGATCATCTTAAGTAAGAAAGACGGAACGGTAATCAGGTATTTTGGTTTATACCTAAAAATAGAGTCCCATTGCAGTTCTGGAATACCTGGGCCCATTCTGACCACACTTGCGCCCATTTTTCTTAATCCTAAAAAATAAGCAAGTCCCGCCATGAAACGTTTATCAATCGTAGTGATCATCTGCACTACATCTCCTTTCTGAATTCCTGCACAGGCAAAGGATATTGCTTCATTGTAAGCCAGTCTTTCAAGATCGCCATCGGACAATCCAAAAGTTACCGGATCTCCCAAAGTTCCGGAAGTCGTACTATAATCTACAATCTTATCTGGTGAAATACAGAAAAAATCGTGATTATGCTGCTGCAAATCATTCTTTGATGTGGTAGGAATTTTTTGCAGATCTTCCAGGGTACGGATCTCTGCAATGTTGATATTATTTTCTGTAAACAGCCTCTGATAAAAAGGTGAATTCCCCTCAAGATAAACCAAAAGCCTCTGAAGCTTTTCTTCCTGAATGGTTTTTATTTCCTGAGTGCTAGATTTTTCGATGAACGGATGAAATTCCAATGATTTTAATTTTAAGCAAATTTATTAATTTGTAGAATGTATTGATGTAAAATGTGGTAATGATTTTGGTTGTGGATTTACATTACTATTCATTGGTGATGAAAATCCTGGATATTACATCATTTTACCTCTGAAATGTAAAAGTTTGTGTATTTGTATTTCCTGCGGTATTCACTGTTGTCACTTTCAAGGTATGTTCACCCGAACCTTTTGGACATTTTTCATCAAAAATATAGACAAAGTCATCCTTTACACGGGCAAACCTAAGCCACTTTCCATCAAGCTCTGCCCGAAATGAAGCAATATCACCAATTCTTGTATTTCCTTTTAAGCGTAACGAACCACCGTTAATGACTGCTCCATCTTTCCATCCAGAAGAAACTGAGGGCAAGCCATTATCTAATATCAGTTTTGCAGTCCCCAACCTGTTGAATTGTCCTTCTACCTGATCTCCATTCCATTTTCCTTTTATCACATTGGTATCACTTCCATAATTAAGGGAAATAACTACTTTATCTTTCTCTTCTTTGGTAAGTTTTCTTGTTGGTTTTATTTTCAAAGTGTAATTATCATGAACTGGAATGTAGGGACTATTTAATATAATTGCATTGGAAACGGCATCTGCATCAGGTTTTTCATACAAATTAAAATTCACAGCATCATAAACAGCATTTTTGCTGAAAACAATTTCTGCATTCACAGAGCTAATAGTTTTTCCATCATTGGGAAGAACAGTTTTTGTGGTGGAAGCAACCTTATCTCCTGCTTTATTAAGCTGAACCTTTGTGATTAATCTGCTGGTATTTCCTTTTACATCTTTTAAAACAATTTCAATATTGTGAACTTCCTCATCCAGAAGATTAATAACTCCTGAAAGATTAGGAATGCTATAGTTCTTCAGTTTCATTCCCGGCAATGCAGACAAATGCTGAATCCCTATTTTATCTCTGATAAATTTGGTGTAATCTATACAGCCATTCAGATAACGAGTATCATCATAGCTGACCTTGTCAATGGAAAAACTATAGATCAATTTTCCATCCATCAATAATTCTGCCTGATAAATACCGAGATTAAATCCTTTATTGGCTTTATCCACCGCTTTAATCCCAAAACTTATCGTGGGAGAATTTACCCTCACAACATCTGCAGTATAAGTACTACCCACTTTTTTGACAGCCACTCCGTTAGCTGCGGGTTCATACGTACTGAAACGACGATCATACCAGTATAAGCCACTGATAATGGGTGCTACAGAATCGGGAATAGCAAAACCAAAAAGCAGGGGATTAAGACATTCTTCTGTTTTGGTATCCCTTATTTCAAAATGTAAATGCGGACCGGCCGAACCTCCTGTATTTCCACTTAAGGCAATCAATTGCCCTTTCGTAACCGGAAACTGTCCGGGTTGGAATGCAATATCCTGCTCCCACTTTTCGTCTTTGTACTGTCTTTCTTTTACATATTCATCCAGTTTATCAAAATATTTGTTCAAATGGGCATACACCGTGGTGTATCCGTTGGGATGGGTAATATAAACCGCATTTCCAAAGCCATATCGTTCAACTTTTATTCGGCTCACATAGCCATCTGCCGCTGACACTACGGATAGGTTTTCCTGGCTATTGGTTCGCAAATCCAGTCCCATATGAAAATGGTTGGTTCTTACCGCTCCAAAATTGGCAGCCAGCTGCATGGGAATATTCAATGGATTACGGAAATAATTTTGTGGATAATTATTCTGAGCCTGGAAAAGGATGCTATTGATCATACAAGCAAAAAGCATCAGTTGATAAAAGATTTTCATACAGCATTTGGGTTTAAACGTCTATTAAATGTACAAAATTCCGGCCAATACATCATCGCTACAATTATCCTTTTTTAAATCACTTTTATTTTTACACGCCATGTTCTGTCGCTATAGGCATTGATATTTGCATCATAAAAGTTCAGATGAAAATTCATGGAGAATTCCTGTTTATCTGAAGTTATATTCCAACAACCAAAACATGAAAATAGTATTAATGAAAAAACTTAAAGATGGATTTTAAAGACCCTTTAACAAGGATGGACGATTTTGACAGCATAAGTCGGGAAATATGGGCAGGTATGAAAGGAGAAAAGATCGTAACCAATTCTATAGAACCTTTCTTTACCAACCTATGGGTAGATGAAAGAAAGCTTTTCAGGCTCCTTTCTTCTTCAACAGATTTCAATACTTACCTCTTTGATGCAAAGAAGAATTTTATAGACTATTCGCAAGAAGTAGAAAAAGTAAACCTGAAAGAAATACCTCCTGCTAAAATTGATAACGTAAGAGTGAAGACCAAGATGATTGAAAAGTTGGTCATCCAGGAGCCTCAAATAGATGAAAAACAGTTTCAAAATTCTTTTTTAGAGCGTATTGATAAAAAGGTATGGCTCAATGTGAGTCCCGGTTATATTGATCCTAAAAATTACACCCATCATACAGAGATAGGAATTAGGGAACGAAAAATAGAATGTACCATTAATATTCCTTATCGTGAATATAAAAGGGAAGCCACACAAACTGTAATAAACGAAGTAGAAACCACGATAGGCTACGCTTCAAAATCTCCTGACGCTATAAAAATTAATCTTAGTGATGTGGAAGATTATATGGATGTTATCACTTATCTTTTTCCTTATCATCGGGAAATGGCACAGGTGGGTCTCATTGCTCATTTTGAAGAAGCAGGAAGTGGACTTACTTCCATAGATGATCTGATGTTTTTCTACAACCAGCTTCCTAATTTTGCCCTGACTGGAGTAGACTACAAAGGAAAAGCAAAAAAGCTTTCTGATCAGATGTTATGGGATCATTTTTTACAATTTTTAAATTATGATTCCCAATTACTTCGTGATGTAGATTCAATTGGTAAAGCCGCTGCTTTGGCAGTAGAGCCCTTCAGAGACAAAAGCCGATATGCGATCCGTATTCTCACAGCAATTTCCGGAGAATTCGTTTATAAAAAAATTAAAAACGACCCTAAACTCATTCTTCATATTTATCATTCTTTAGACGGAGAGAGTGTTTACATGGGAAAAGGCATTATTTCGGATACCAATCAGGTAGCTCACGGGCAAATGTTTGAGAACAAAGAACTTTTTGCTATTTATGTAACGGCTTTCATGCAGGCTCAACATGCAATGGATGATGCTCATCAGCCTTCACAAACAGGAAGTCTTTTCGCATTGGGAGTTAGTAGAGATTCTGATACGATAGAAAGACATTGTGAGCTTACAGGATATTTTATGGAAGGAGATCCTGACAATATTGTAACGCTGATTAATACTGTAAAAGTCTGGAATCTAAAAACAAAGAAAATTGAAGTTGAGAATGAAATTGAAAACGGAGAGTTCAGACCATTGGATATGCTGCATCTCAAGGTCTATGAAAAAGCAAAACTTCCCTCCGGTAAGATTCAAACTATTGAAACAGATACTGAAGTCCCGGCATTATTCCTTTATCACATCGCACAAAAGAAAGCAGCAGAAGATGCGCTGAGGTGTCTTCGTGTTGCTGCCGATCTCATGGTTATATCAGCCAGTCTTGCGACTATAGAATCCGGTGTCTCAGGATTGCCTTTATATGCAGCTTATGCAGATATCGGGGTTGCTCTTTCGGATTTTTATATAGAGGCTCAACTCAGAGATGAGCTTAAAATGACCACCAAAGGGAGAAAGCTTTTAGAATTATGGGATGATATCTATATGGCCCAAGGCACCTCAAGTGCTATGGTAAGCATGTTGCCTAAGGCAGAAAAAGCACTGGATGCAAGTGTAGAAATGTTATACACTTCCCGATATCCGTCTCAGCAGAAAAGCCTTAA
The DNA here is from genome assembly GCF_046535285.1 of Chryseobacterium sp. SIMBA_028. Classification (NCBI taxonomy): domain Bacteria; kingdom Pseudomonadati; phylum Bacteroidota; class Flavobacteriia; order Flavobacteriales; family Weeksellaceae; genus Chryseobacterium; species Chryseobacterium sp. SIMBA_028. The sequence continues at coordinate 63,085 of NZ_JAWRWZ010000011.1, forward strand.
GAAATTAATTGAAAATACATTATATTCGTTTCCTTTAAGAAATTATTCTAAAAAAGGATTAGCAGCCCTTTCAAAAGAAAGCATAAAAAGCATTACAGAACACTCTTCTGATTTTGAGAAGCTGAAAGTGCTTTTTGTAGAGAATGCAGAGAAAGAAATAGGTGTAATTCATAAAGGAAAATTACTTTCCCAAGGAAAGTCTCCCGCAAGAACCAATATTTTTTTAGATTATATCTATAGAAAAGCTGGAGGGAATATAGGTAAGCTTGAAGAAGAGCTTAGCAGACTTGCCGGAATGGCGGAGAATCTTACACCTCACATTAGCCTTACTGTTGAAGAGTTTAAAGCGGGATTAAAAGTTCTTGAAGAAACTCAAATCAATGCTGAAAACGCAATTGACTATATATATGATGTATTACCTTATTTTAATCATCATATACTTAATAATGAGGTTGTTATGGTTTATGACTCCAATTGTGTTAATGTTGTTCAAAAAGTAATAGAATATTTAGAAACAGGTAATATATCACAAGCATTACATTCCGCAGGACAAGATGTTGAAGTTTTAGAACAAATATATAAGAATAATTTTTCTTCACCTGTTAGAATTGAAGACATTAGAACTATTGACATGGCCGAAGGTGAAATTGGAATAATGTATATTTATAAAAAGGGATATCAATATGGTCATGTTTTCAATGTTATAAAAATAAATAAAAGATTAATCCTTCTTAATGGGCAAAAAGGACTTATGCAAACATTTGAAAAAGCAGAATTTGTAGAATATTTAAAAGTCAAACAATTAAAATAAAATAATATGCTAACAGACAACAAAATGCTAGAAATAGCTAATAAATATGTCAACCAAATAGGTCAGGAAATAAATATTGAACTTATAGTTTTTAGTGAAACTAAAAAAAGTTATGGAAATGTTTATGGTTATGTCGCCAAAGATTCTACGAAACATCGTTTGGCAGGCAACGGCCCATTCCTTGTAAAAAATGATACCGGTATAGTCATTCAATTTGGAACATCTGACGATGTAGAGTATTATTTAAATGGGTATGAAAATGGCACATGGAAACCCAGTACTCATGGAGTTTGGGATCCTAATCAGAATTAATATTAGGTTCACTTTCATACTAAAATAAAATTTACATGTTAGTAGAACAAGAAGTAATAGAAATTGCAAAAAATTACGTAAAAGAAAGAAGTGAAAAAAGTGGGTTAGATCTTGTCATTTTGGAAGATAGATGCATTAAAAAATCTTATGGAATAATATTTCGATATAATACAAAAAAATATAATGATACAAGAAACGATGATGATAATACATTAATGGGGAATGCCCCTTTCATCGTTCAAAATAGCAATGGTAAAATTATATTGCTTGGAACAGAAAGAGAAATAGAATATTATATCCAAGAATATGAAGCAGGAAGATGGCCGGATATGCCCAGACTTAGCGACTTTCAATAATTTACAGCCACTTTCGGGTGGCTTTTTTATAGATAAAAACAGTTTCTATCACAAATAAAATGGCTTCAATTTCATGTTCAAAAGAGTTAGAAATGCTCTCTTATTCTCTATTCATCATTCGCTTTTTCCTACTTTCCTCATTTATATTTCTGAAATTGAACTTTTTAATAGAAATTACCTCAATAAAACATATCTTATAAACCGACAAAATTTAGTAAATTTGCAGACTTAATTTATCAACGAATATTGAGATATTTACAATGAGCCAATTTAAAGAATACAAAAACCTCAACCTTATTGACGTAGCAGAGAATGTAGCGGAATTTTGGAAACAAAATAAAACTTTCAATAAGAGTGTTGAGATTCGTCAGGGTAATCCTGAGTTTGTTTTTTATGAAGGTCCACCTTCAGCAAACGGTATGCCTGGAATTCACCACGTAATGGCAAGAGCATTGAAGGATATTTTCTGCCGTTACCAGACTCAAAACGGGAAGCAGGTTTTCCGTAAAGCAGGCTGGGATACGCATGGTCTTCCTGTGGAACTGGGTGTAGAAAAAGAATTAGGAATCACTAAAGAAGATATTGGTAAAAAAATCTCTATTGAAGATTATAATAAAGCATGTCGTGAAGCAGTAATGCGATATACAGACGTTTGGAACAACCTTACCGAAAAAATCGGGTATTGGGTAGATCTTGACGATCCGTATATCACGTACAAATCAAAATATATGGAAACCGTTTGGTGGTTGTTGAAGCAATTATATGACAAAAGCTTGTTGTATAAAGGTTACACCATCCAACCCTACTCTCCAAAAGCAGGAACAGGGCTTTCTTCTCACGAATTGAACCAGCCAGGAACCTATCGTGATGTTTCGGATACCACTGTGGTAGCTCAGTTTAAAGTGAAGAAAGATTCATCTGCATTGTTCAACGATGTGGACGGAGATGTACATATCCTTGCATGGACGACAACTCCTTGGACGTTGCCTTCCAATACGGCACTTACCGTAGGTAGAGATATTGAATATGTTTTGGTTAAAACTTTCAACCAATATACATTTGAACCTATAACGGTTGTATTATCCAACGTTCTTTTACCTAAGGTTTTCGGCAAAAAATATGCTGAGGGTACGGATGAGGATTTTGCAAACTATACTTCAGAAACCAAAGTAATTCCTTTCAGAGTTTTAAAAGAATTTACCGGAGAAAAACTTGTTGATACAAGATATGAGCAATTAGTTCCTTGGTTTACGCCCAACGACAATCCTGAAAATGCATTCAGAGTAATTTTAGGAGATTTCGTAACAACAGAGGACGGTACAGGTATCGTACACACTGCCCCTACTTTCGGTGCAGATGATGCAAGAGTAGCCAAGATGGCTCAGCCTGAGATCCCACCGATGTTGATAAAGGATGAAAATGACAATCTTGTTCCATTGGTAGATTTACAGGGTAAATTTATTCAGGGAGAAAATGTTCCTGAAGTTTTCTCAGGAAAATATATAAAGAACGAATACTACGATGAGGGAACTGCTCCTGAAAAATCTTGGGATGTAGAACTTGCCATCTTATTAAAAATAGAAAACAAAGCTTTCAAAGTAGAGAAATACGTCCACTCTTATCCACACTGCTGGAGAACAGATAAACCTGTATTGTACTATCCGCTAGATTCATGGTTTGTAAAGATGACCGCTGTAAAAGACAGATTGGTTAACTTAAACAAAGAGATCAACTGGAAGCCAAAAGCGACCGGAGAAGGACGTTTTGCCAACTGGCTAGAGAATGTAAACGACTGGAACTTATCCCGTTCAAGATACTGGGGTATTCCGTTGCCAATCTGGAGAACAGATGATCTGAAAGAAGAAAAGATCATAGGTTCTGTAGAAGAATTATACAACGAAATTGAGAAATCAATTGCTGCAGGGGTAATGACTGAAAACCCATTCAAAGGGTTCATCATCGGCAATATGTCTGAATCAAACTACGAACTTGTTGATCTTCACAAGAATGTAGTAGACCAAGTGGTTTTAGTTTCCGAATCAGGAAAAGCAATGAAGCGTGAAAGCGACTTGATCGACGTTTGGTTCGATTCAGGTTCTATGCCGTATGCACAGTTACACTATCCTTTTGAAAATAAAGAATTAATTGATAACAATAAGGCTTTCCCTGCAGATTTCATCGCAGAAGGTGTTGACCAGACTCGTGGATGGTTCTATACCCTTCATGCAATCGGGACCGCTGTTTTTGATTCTGTTGCTTATAAAAATGTAATGAGTAACGGCCTTGTTTTGGATAAAAACGGACAAAAGATGTCAAAGCGTTTAGGAAATGCTGTAGATCCTTTTGAAACATTATCTGTATACGGACCGGACGCTACCCGTTGGTACATGATTTCCAACGCCAACCCTTGGGAAAACCTGAAGTTTGATATTGAAGGAATTGATGAGGTAAGAAGAAAGTTCTTCGGAACACTTTACAACACGTATTCATTCTTCTCTCTATACGCCAACGTTGATGGATTCAACTATTCAGAAAAAGAAGTGGAAAACCGTCCGGAAATTGACAGATGGGTTCTTTCCGAGCTTAACCTTCTTATCAAGGAAGTAAAGGCATTCTATGAAGATTATGAACCTACAAGAGTAGCAAGAGCAATCAGCACGTTTGTGAATGATAACTTGAGTAACTGGTATGTAAGATTATGCAGAAGACGTTTCTGGAAAGGAGAATATTCAGATGATAAAATCTCTGCTTACCAGACTTTATATACCTGTCTTGAAGTAGTGGCAAAATTATCAGCTCCTATTGCTCCGTTCTTTATGGATCAGTTGTATCAGGATCTGAATAAAGTAACCGGTAAAGAAAACTGTGAATCTGTACATTTAACAGACTTCCCGGTAGCTGATGAAAGTTTGATTGATCAGGATCTTGTTGAAAAGACCCACCTGGCGCAAAACATTACCAGTATGGTTTTCTCTCTGAGAAAGAAAGAAAACGTAAAGGTTCGTCAGCCATTACAAAAGGTATTGGTTCCTGTATTGGATGCTAAAACAGAACAGCAGATCTTAGCGGTTGCAGACCTTATCAAGCAAGAAGTAAACGTAAAAGAACTACAGTTAATTAATGCTGAAGAAGCATCTCATTTAATTGTAAAACAAATAAAGCCCAACTTCAAGGCTCTTGGTCCTAAATTAGGAAAAGACATGAAGGTGGTAGGTGCCGAAATCAGTAATTTTAGTACAGAACAGATTGCCGGTCTTGAAAAAGAGGGAAAACTTGATGTTCAGGGGTATGAGATCACGCTTGATGATGTGGAAATCTCTACAAAAGATATCCCGGGATGGACAGTAACTTCCGACGGAAAGACTACTGTGGCATTAGATTTGACGTTAACCGATGAGTTAAAATCAGAAGGTATCGCAAGAGAATTCATTAACAGAGTTCAAAACCTGCGAAAAGAGAAAGACTTTGAACTGACAGACAGGATCAATATCTTCATTGAAGAGAATTCACCATTCCTTGAAGATGTAAAGAAAAATGAAGAATATATTTCTTCTGAAGTCTTGTCAAATAAAATAGAAATTGTATCTTCACTTTCAAATTTTAACGAAATCGAAATAGATGAGGTTAATTTTAAGATAAATGTCGAAAAAAATTAACATGTAGTTATTGTATTTCAAATTCCATTTCATAATTTTATTAAAAAAGAGAAAGAATATGTCAGACGAAAGAGTTAGATACAGCGATGCTGATTTACAGGAATTTAGAGCGATCATTAAAGAAAAAATAGAAAAGGCGGAGAAAGATCTTCAGCTGATCAGAGAAAGTTTCATCAATGACCAGAATAATGGTACAGATGATACTTCACCTACATTCAAGGCATTTGAAGAAGGTGCAGAAACTTTGAGCAAAGAGCAGAACTCTATTCTCGCAGGAAGACAGGAAAAATTCGTTCGTGATCTTAAGAATGCTTTAATCAGAATCGAAAACAAAACATACGGTGTTTGCAGAGTAACAGGAAAATTAATTCCTAAGGAAAGACTTTTAGCCGTTCCTCACGCTACGCTGAGCATTGAAGCGAAAAATATGCAGAAATAGCCGTAAGGTTTGTAAAATAATATTGGGTTTATATGGTATTCACGGATACTTTATAAACCTAATTTTTAATGTATACCCATGAGCGAAGTCTTAATTTTGGTAATCATCGTGGCAGTAGTTTTACTGTTCTTCAACAGGAAATGGATCAAAAACAGATTTTTCCCGGAAAAGCACACCAACTACACCATCGATGACCAGTTTAATTCTGATAAACGCGAGAGGGAAAAAGAAATTGACAGACTTTTGAGTAAGATGGGCAAAAACGGAGTCCATGACTTATCAGAAAGAGAAAGAAAGCGACTCGACGAGTTGTCCAAAATGTAAAAATTAAATATAAGAAATGGAATCTATTATCGTACATCCGAAAAATGCAATGGAGCTTAGCGCACTGAAAGGTGTTTTGAAAGAAATGAACATTAAATTTGAGAAAGCTCATGTTAAAAGTTCATTTAATGGGCAGAAAGTGATCAAGAAAGCGAGCGATAACAAAAATATAAAACCAGCTAATAAACCTTCAAAACCAAAAGGAGAGTAATGAAAAAGATATTAGCTATCACATTTTTGGTATTGTTAATAGACCAGGCTTCTAAAATTTATATTAAAACTAATTTTAATTTAGGAGACAGCGTTTCTATTTTTCCCGGTTTTAAACTAACGTTTGTAGAAAACCCAGGCATGGCCTATGGGTTTCATTTCGGAGGAATTATCGGAAAATATTTACTTGTGATTTTAAGAGTTTTCTTAATCGGAGGGATGGTTTACATGTTTAAAAAATGGTTGAAAGAAGGTGCTTCAAACTATCTCTTAATTCCAATGTCTATCATCTTTGCCGGAGCAATAGGAAACCTTATTGACGGAATGTTTTATGGAATGATCTTCGATAGCGGATCAGTTTACGACCCAAGTATTGACCGATGGCTGGATTATGGTGGGATATCCAAGATTGTTCCTTTTGGACAGGGATATTCCAGCTTTATGAAAGGATGTGTTGTAGATATGTTCCACTTCCCGTTAGTAGATTGGTATGTTCCCGATAACTGGCCATTAATTGGTGGAAAGCACATTGAGTTCTTCAAATACATTTTCAACGTTGCTGATTCAGCGATTACGGTAGGAGCTACATTCTTATTAATCTTTAGAAAAAAAGCATTTCCGAACGGTCTTGAGTTTTAAAAGATTTATCTTAAATGAAAAAAATTATCACAAATATTTTTAAATTTTTCCTGCTTCTTCTCGTTGCAGGAATTATTTTTATTGCCTGGGCCAACTATAGTATCAAAAATGAAAGTGCGTCTTTCGTATCTTATAACATTAAAGATGTTCCTAAAGCGAAAGCTGCCTTATTATTAGGCACAGGGAAAACCCTAAGCAATGGTACGCCGAATGCCTATTTCTACAACAGAATCAAGGCTGCTACCGATTTATATAAAAGTGGAAAAATCCAATACATCATTGTAAGCGGTGACAACAGCACCAAGGATTATAATGAACCGGAAGATATGCAGTTTGCATTGGTTCAGCAGGGGGTTCCCCAGGATAGGATCATACTGGATCATGCCGGATTCCGAACATTGGACTCTGTGGTAAGAGCAAAAGATATCTTTGGGCAGACTAAAATTGTGATTATTTCCCAAAGGTTCCACAATGAAAGAGCCATTTTCCTTGCTCAAAAAAATGGAATGGAAGCCTTTGGATACAATGCTGAAGATGTGAATAAATATGCAGGATTAAAGACCAATATGAGAGAATATCTTGCCAAGGCCAAAGTATATTGGGACTTACTATTTGGAATAGAACCAAAATTTGGTGGAGAGAAGATAATAATTCCTTAACTTAGGTTGAATGAAAGCCATACAGTTTTTTATATTGATCTGTATTCTTGTTTCCTGCAAGAAAGAAAATATTTATTATTACGCCAACAATAAAGAAATTAAAGACAGTCCCGTCATTCGATTTGTTGATGCAGAATTAAAAAAACTGGATATTGATCCAAAGAAAAAGAATTTAAAAATTCATACTACCCTGGATTCTGTTTCTTATCAAACAAATCTGGATACTATAAGAACGAAAGTCTTTGAACTGGCATCAAAAGACAATTCCATTCCAAAAGACAAGGCTCTTTTTGATGAATGGGTAAGGGAAAAAATAATAGTGGTAGATAATAAAACCGCAAAAGTGGTAAAGTTCTACAGCACATTTAAAAACCCAAAGTTTGACCGAAATGACCTCAACATGGTGGGAATGAAAAAGCTGATTAATATGGGAAGTATTTTGAGTCAACATCCTAATACTGAAATCCCTGAAGATGATCTTGTCATTTATGCCTCTGCGGTCGTCCCTTCTGATAGTTCCACAATAAAAGAAAATGCAGTGAATTTTTTGTCAAAGTTTAAGATCAACCATCTGGACAGAAGACATTATAATTTAAATTTTATCTCTTTTCCAGACGCCATCAAAATATTCCAAACGTTTAACAGAAATGGTATATACAAGGAACCTTTCAGTATCAAAAGCATTTCCGAAAATGATAACTCTCTATATACTCATAAGGAAGACTCCATAAGCATAGTATCTCCTATTGCTGCCAAGACCATCCAAAACCGTCTAGATTACTATAAAGACCACCATTACAGAATATCTGATTCTCAGGTTAAAAATACACAAAACCTAATTAGCTTTGGTGTTCCTCCATCCTATTCACTTATCATTAATGATGGAAAGTATACTTATTTTATTTATGTAGCAGGTGCTGTGGTTACCAATCTTCACAAAAAACAATCAAAAATGATTCCGTTTACATGGATGAAAAGAATCGGAATTCATTACTATAACGCAATTAGAAAGTAATTTTGCGTAAATTTGCAATTCATTAATTTTTAAATATAAATTTTAAACAAATGTCAAGAATTCTTACCGGCATTCAAGCCACCGGAACTCCCCATCTTGGAAATTTACTTGGGGCAATTATTCCTGCTATCGAACTTTCTAAGCAGGAAGGAAATGAATCATTTTTATTTATTGCGAATCTTCATACACTTACCCAGATTAAAGATGCGCAGACTTTAAGACAGAATACCTACGAGATTGCTGCGGCTTGGCTTGCTTGTGGATTAGATACCGAAAAAACATTTTTCTACAGACAAAGTGATATCGCTGAAACCTGTGAACTATCTTGGCATTTATCATGTTTTTTTCCTTATCAAAGATTAACACTGGCTCACTCATTTAAAGATAAGGCAGATCGTCTTCAGGATGTGAACGCAGGTTTGTTTACCTATCCCATCTTGATGGCAGCAGATATTTTATTGTACGATGCAGAGGTTGTTCCTGTAGGAAAAGATCAGCTTCAGCATTTAGAGTTTGCAAGGGATGTAGCTTCAAGATTTAATAATCAGATGGGGGAAATCCTTGTACTTCCACAATCTGAGCTTCAGGAAGACACAAAATATGTTCCGGGAACAGACGGCCGTAAGATGTCTAAATCCATGGGAAATATTATCAATATTTTCTTACCTGAAAAGGAATTGAAAAAACAGGTGATGAGTATTGAGACTGATTCTAAAGGTTTAGAAGAACCTAAAGACCCTGAAACTGATAAAGTGTTTGCTATTTATCAATTGATTGCTACACCGGAACAGACTGAAGAGCTAAGAGCAAAATATCTTGCTGGAAACTTTGGATACGGACATGCTAAAAAAGAGCTTTTAGACCTTATTTTGGTACGTTTTGCTAAAGAAAGAGAAACGTTCACTTATTATATGAACAATCTGGACGAGCTGGAAGCAAAATTACAACAAGGGGCAGAAAAGACCAGACCAGTTGCCTTGGAAACCCTTAAAAGAGTAAGAACAAGCTTAGGTTTTTAATCACAAGCTTCAAAATATAAGAAAGCCCTTCAAGTTGAAGGGCTTTTTCTATGTATCGATATGGTTTGTTTTTATAATATTTAAACTATCTAATCTTATTTTTCGTAAGAATAAAATAATGCATTTTATCATCAAATTCATAGAGAATATCCCAACCCGGATATTGCTTAATGATTGTTTTAATGATAGACAACCCCAATCCGGTTGAGCCATGATCTGAACCTTGCTTATAGAAACGATTAAAAATCTGAGATTTATCCAGAGGAGCAGATGTTCCGCTATTTTGAAAAGTAATTCTGTCTGTCTCAATAATAATATTTAATGTTCTTTCTTCATTATTATACTTAATGGCGTTTTTCAAAAGATTAGATAGGAGAATATCGGCAAGGTCCTTGTTAAAATCTGCCTGAAAATTTCCTTTTTCAATGATATTGACATCTACTTTTTTAAACTCTATAAAGTCTTCATAATTCTGAACCAGCGTATGAATCATGGTATTAAAATCTACCCCGGACATTGTATTAAACTGGCTGTTTTCTATTTTAGAAAGCATTAACAGGGATTTATTCAGTCCCACCATTCTTCTCAGATCGGTTTTAACCTCGGTAAGAAAATTCAGGTTCTTTTTATCAAGATCTTCATTCTGAATCAGGAGATCTATTTTATTGATAACAATGGCTAGCGGTGTCTGAAGCTCATGAGATGCGTTTTCGATAAATTGCTTTTGTTGATAGAAAACCAGTTCATTACGTTCAACCATCTCATTGATTTCAACATTCAATTCCTCAAACTCTGTTATGCGATAGCTCTGTTCTTCCTGCGAAAATGGAATTCCAAACTGGTATTTTTTAAGCTTATCCAAAATTAAATAGAACGGCCGCATGGCTTTGTTAAGGAGATATCCATTGACTGCAACAATACTTATCACCAAAACAATATAAAGCACAATTAAAGCAGTGGTAAGATCATAGATTAGTTCATCTTCCTCTACAGTGGACGTTCTGATCACCAATCTCTGATGATGCTTAAACTGATCAATAAAGTCTGCCTCAAGGACCCTGTAGGGCTGATCTTTATCGTCATACTCCATATAATACATTTTATTGTAGAGCCTGCTTTTGTTTTTATATTCTCCAGCATGAATAGGCACAATCTTGAACTCATTGAAGCCAAAATCATTGTTTTTTAACAACTGAGGATTAAGGTACACTGCCTTAATGATCTGTATTTTACGATCTTTTAGTCCATCATCCACATTATCATGTACTTCATCCAGAATATAGGCATAAAATAATCCTGCCCAAACTGCGATAATCAGCAGAAGGATCATGATAAGGTATTTGATGGTATAATATTTTAAAGAAACCTTCATTAGATAAATTTATATCCTATTCCATATACCGCCTGAAAATCTGCTTCGGCGTTCAGTGTTTTCAGTTTTTTACGAAGATTTTTGATCTGTGAGTAAATAAAGTCAAGGCTGTCTGCCTGGTCTATATAATCTCCCCAGATAGCTTCTGCCAAAGTAGTTTTTTGTAATGTCTTCTCCGGATGAATCACAAAGTAATACAAAAGATCATACTCCTTACGATTAAGAACAAGTTCCACATTACCAACCTTTACATTTCTGCTTTCCGGATCAATGCTTATATTTTTATACCTGATAATATTCTCTCCATCCTGATTTTTTCTTCTTATTACAGATCTGATCCTCGCCATCAGCTCTGCAAGGTGAAAGGGCTTTGCAAGATAATCATCTGCTCCAATTTCCAATCCGGTTACCTTATCATCCACTGAATCTTTGGCAGACAGAATGATTACCGGATCTTTTTTGTGCAGTTTCTTTATTTCTCTCAACAGGTCTATACCACTTCCGTCAGGCAGCATAATATCCAGAAGAATGCAGTCATATTCATAGGATATAATCTTTTCTAATCCAGAACTGTAATTCTCCGCATGCTCTACAATGAAATGTTCTGCTTCCAGAAATTTCTGTACAGTTTCCCTTAGGTCCGGTTCATCTTCTACTATTAAAATCTTCATATTACCAGCGGTTTGTAATGCCTTTTGGCACAATTAAGCTTATATCAAATATATGAAATTATAAAGTTGGAAGCCAGAAGAATAAAGCTTGTCATTTCAACATTCTTTAGTCCTCCGGCTCCCTTTCTTTCAAAAGTTAATTTGATTTCACAAAGCGTCCATCTGCATCAAAAATAAGACACAATCCGTTCATTAAATGAATTTTATAGGCATTATACTTTTTTTCAATGGAACTAACCACACTGCACGGATGGTGCTTGGTCATAAAAGACACCATACTTTTTCTAATCTTACCGGAAGAAGCTTTTCTTCCATTGCTGCTTATTAAACTCCAATTAACCATACCATTAAAATTTTATTGTTAGCATTTAGTTCAGAATTAGTCGTCAATTCTTTTAAAATTTCCACTTTTATCAAACTCTAGTTCCAGTCCATTGGAAAGCTCAGCCTTATAAGACCATCTTTTCTTTTCTATCTTAATGATATAGGTATTTGGGAAATTTTTTGTGCTATAGTTTTTAATGGATGCAGGAATAAAACCATATGGAATTTTCTGATGTTTGCCATCCACTTCTTTCCAGGTTCCGTTACTGTCAAATTCCATTTTCATTCCGTTGCTCAGGTATACCTTATAATCATCCACCCCATAGATTTCCCTGTCTTCTATCACTGAACTTACAGCAATCCCTTTAAAGTGAGCTGCAAGGAAAGTTTTGGCCGTCTTAGGCAGTTGGTTAGGGTTTATAGCTCTGTCCTGTGCAAACATTACGCCTCCCATTAACATAAAAATTAAAATAAATACTCCTGTGATTTTCTTTACATTTTTCATAACATTAAGTTTTTCTGTCATTATTATAAAGCAAAGATCCAAATCAATTTAGGAAAGAATTAGGAAAAATATAGTGGTTCAAAAATAAAGTGATAAAAATGGCAAGAATAAAGGATATAAATAAACCACTAAGGTAAAGTGAGTTTTTAAGAGAATTAAAGCCTTATACGGCATCTATTTCCCTTAAGAGCTTCAATAGCCTTAATGGTTTATTTATAAATTTGCTTTTAAGCTTTGCTCGGAAAACTATAGATATTCCTTGATCTGGTGCAGATGGGTAATGGCTTTTAATCCCGTTCCCTGTTTATCTTCCTTATAGACATCAAAGAAAATAGAATCCATCCCGAAATCTCTTGCTCCCACAGCATCAGCAATCCAGTCATCCCCGATCAGGATACTCTCTTCTTTTTTAGCATCAGAAAGCCCTAGAGAATATTCAAAAATCCTGGGGTTGGGTTTTCTTACTCCCACGGCATCGGCACTGGTAATTGTTTTAAAATAAGGTGCTATGCCTGATAGGGTACATTTTCTTTCCGTTACTTCCTGAAACCCATTAGAAATAATGTGTAATGTATAATTCTTAGCCTTTAAATAATCAAGAATATCTTCTGCACCTTCCACCAATTCATTATGGCTTACAATGTTATCCAGAAAATGTTCTTCAAAATAAAGTGACAGTTCTTTATTATCCACTCCAAAATGCATGAAGGAATCATAAAAACGGTGTTCTCTCAAATACTCTTTGCCTATAATCCCGTCTCGTATCTTTTCCCAAAGATCTTCATTGATCTGGTGGTAAACATCATGAAACTCTTCAAAGCCGATATTGTACTTCGAAGTGATTTCCTGTTTTTCGAAAAGTTCTTTGATAGTTAGGTAGGCATTTCTGCGATGATCCCAGAGCGTATTGTCCAGGTCAAAAAAAACGTGCTGCATTTTCATACAGCACAAAGTTAGTAATTTTAATTTTTTGAGATAGGATAATTATTACTCTTGCTTTTCACAATTTCAAGATTTTTAGAAAAGTTGAGCAGAAAATCAATGGTTTGTTTCTTAGGTTTCAAAGTTTTCACTTTTAAGGAATCATTTTTTTTCATAGGCGAAGTATGTTTTCCTTAAAAACGTGAAATTTCACAAAATATTATCTATCTGGTTAATATTATGTTATTTTCTTCCATGATTTTTCTCAGGTTTATAAGCGCATACCTTACTCTTCCCAGTGTCGTATTAATGCTCATATCTGTATGATCTGCAATTTCCTTAAAGCTCAGCCCGTCAAAGAATCTTAATTTGATTACTTCTTGCTGATTTTGTGGAAGAAACTGTAACATTCTCAACAAGTCTTCCTGAATCTGGTTCGTCACCAATTGATCTTCAATATTTTCTGAAGGCTCTCTGATCAGGTCAAAAATAGAATATTCATCAGTTTCAAACGTAGTTTCTGAAACCTTGATATTTTTGGCTTTTGATCTGAAATGATCGATGATTAGGTTGTGGGAGATTCTTTTGGCCCAAAGGATAAATTTACCCTCTTCGTTATAACGTCCTTCCTTTAGCATAACAATAATTTTCATGAATGTATCCTGAAAAACATCGTTGGCTAAGTCTTCATCATTAATTTTGTAAAAAATGAATGTAAAAAGCTCTCTCTGGTGGCGATGAATGAGGGTTGACAATGCTCCCTCGTCACCTTTCTGGTAAAGCGAAATTAGTAAACTATCCGATTTTGATTTCATAACTCTTCTCAATATAAAAATTTGCAGACAGGTAATCCTCCAGATATTTCATCTGGCCTTTGCTGTATATACAAAACAGTTTTCTAGAGTAGAGTCTCTTCAATAGGCGGTACACTTATATTATGGTGTAAATATAATAATTTTTTAATAACTGTTAAGCTATTATTAATTTTTCACAAGAAAAATTTAAAAAAAATCATTTAAACATGTCATGAATAAAGACAGTAGGGATATTTAATGTAAAATTAATATTTAGACCTTTCATTTCCTTACCGTTTAATCGGGTATCTCCGATAGGGAAGGCATAGCCTCCTGTAAGATCCAGCATTCCAAATAAAGTAACGCCTATTTTCGGGGCTATATATTTGTTGGTACCCTCTGCTCCTACTAAAAAGTAATAGGAGTGATAGAAATCTACATTCTTTTCAAAATTAAGCAATACATCCGCCTGAAGCTTCGGCATGATGGCAAACTTGGAATCAGCAACTCCCATTAAAGCAGAACCTCCTAATCTGTAAATGACATCATCGTTTTTAAGAAAAAGCAATTTACCTCCTACTTCTCCAAAACTTTGATTCTGATAGGTATATCCTACCGTGATCATTTTGTGCATGGTATATTGAGCCTTTACCAATGTGCTTAGCAAAAACAGGGATAAGATTGTAATTGCAGTCCGAAAATTCATCATCTCTCTATTTATTATCGTGTAAAATTAAAAAAAACTGCCTTATCAAAGGATAAAGCAGTTCATATATTTATTCCAAGGGGAAAATTAAATTCCGAAAGCGGCTTTAATTTCCTCTACTTTGTCTAGTTTTTCCCAAGTAAAGAACTCAAGATCTTTCAATGTAAGTTCATTCTTATGACCTTTGTTGAATGTTTTATCTGCCACATAGTGCTCTTTACCCATGTGTCCGTAAGAAGCTGTTTCCTGATAGATAGGGTTTCTTAATTTTAAGTTCTGCTCGATAGCATACGGTCTTAAATCGAAGATTGTAGAAACTTTTTTAGCGATATCTCCATCATGAAGATCAACTTTTGCAGTTCCATACGTATTGATATATAAACCACAAGGCTCAGCTACTCCAATAGCATAAGAAACCTGTACCAAAACTTCGTCAGCAATACCTGCCGCTACCAAGTTCTTAGCAATGTGTCTTGTAGCATACGCAGCACTTCTGTCTACTTTTGATGGATCTTTTCCAGAGAAAGCACCACCACCGTGAGCCCCTTTACCACCATATGTATCAACGATGATCTTTCTACCTGTAAGACCAGTATCTCCGTGAGGACCGCCGATTACAAATTTTCCTGTAGGGTTGATGTGATATTTAATTTGATCATTGAATAAAGCCTTAATTTCCTCTGTTTGCTGTGCAACAACTCTAGGAACAAGGATGCTCTTGATATCTTCACGGATCTTGTTCAGCATTTCTTCCTCTGCTCCGAAGTCATCGTGCTGAGTAGACACTACGATAGAATCAATTCTGATTGGTTTATGATCGTCAGAATACTCAATAGTCACCTGGCTTTTCGCATCAGGACGAAGATAGGTGATCTCCTTATTCTCTCTTCTGATTGCAGAAAGTTCCTTAAGAATTGTATGTGCTAAATCCAAAGCAAGAGGCATATAGTTTGCCGTTTCATTGGTAGCATATCCAAACATCATCCCTTGGTCACCAGCCCCCTGTGCATTTGCTTTAGCTTCGAAAGACTCATCATTTACAGCTCTGTCAACTCCTTGGTTGATATCAGGTGACTGCTCATGGATTGCAGAGATAACTCCACAAGAATCTCCGTTGAACATATATTCACCTTTGGTATACCCAATTCCGTTGATTACTTCTCTGGCAATTGTTTGAACGTCAAGATAAGCATCAGATTTTACTTCTCCGGCCAATACTACCTGTCCTGTAGTGACAAGAGTTTCACAAGCTACTTTTGAACTTTTATCATACGCTAAGAAATGGTCGATTAATGCATCAGAAATTTGATCTGCAATTTTATCCGGATGTCCTTCTGAAACTGATTCAGACGTAAATAAATAAGACATATTATTCTTTGTTTTTTAGATTAAAAAATATTGACGAAGAAAAATAAGAATAAAATTGCCCGAAAAAAGAATACTGTTTTAGCATTTTTTTATAGAGGTTGCAATCAGGTCAAATTTTTCCTCGTGGTAAACGTCAGCAAATTTAAGCACTATTTTTGTAATACTCAAAATTTTTGTTTACTAATTATAATTTTCTTTAAATTAATGATTTATATCACTTTAAAGCCTTTTTATTACTGAGGCTTTATGCTTACAAATTCTTTCGGACTTGCGTGATAATTCAGTTTCAATTCTAAAGAACTTTTGATAGAATGTGATAATTCATCAATAATCTTCTGTTTAAAGGTTGGCTTATAATAAATAATACTGATTTCTCTATAAGGGAAAGGCTTCTTGAATCTGAAGACATTCTTTTTCTGCTCTTCAGAAAGCTGGCTTAATGCCAATTCCGGAAGGATACTGATTCCCCCTACCTTATCTACCATGTGTACCAAGGTTTGAATATTGGAAGCCAGGAAATCTAAGTTTTTAGGCTTTAGAGTATTTTCCTTAAGGTGACAGATATTTTCGAACTGATTTCTAAGACAGTTTCCTTCTTCAAGCAACCATACTTTTTCTACATTAAGATCCTCTGGAATAATGTAAGAGTTCTTTTTGTTCGCTTCAGTATTGGAGCTGTAGATCATTAATTCTTCGTTGAATAAGAAATCCTGATAAAACTCGTCAGCAGTATCATAAGGAGTGGAAATAATTCCTGCATCCAATTCTCCGGCTTTTAGAGCTTTAATAATATTATCAGTAGTCATTTCTTTTACATTCATCTGGATTTTCGGATTGTCTTCAAGAAATTTAAAGATTTCCGTAGGCAGAATAAATGAAGAAACCGTAGGAATAATTCCCAGATTAATTGTTCCTCCTAAAATATTATTCAAAAGGTTAGCTTTGTTTTTCAGCTCATTGACAGATTCTATAATCACCTTGGCCTGATCAATGATCTGAAGACCTACATCTGTAGTACGGATCGGGTGAGTTGTTCTGTCAAAAACCTTTACATCCAGTTCGTCCTCAAATTTCTGTATCATGGCACTTAACGTAGGTTGGGTAATGAAGCAAGCCTGAGCTGCTTTACCAAAATGTTTATACTTATCAACAGCGATAAGATATTCAAGTTGCTGAATGTTCATTTGATTAATATTATCTATTACAAAGATATAACGTTTTTGTTATTAGCAATTAAAAATTCCAGTAAATTTGATATTCACTACCTTTACACTTCGATTTAGAAAAAGGAAACAATTATTCAAAATCATCAATTATATGGATTCTAAAAAATTAACGTTAAGCAACGGCGCACCTTATTTTGAGCATCAGGATTCCCAGACGGTAGGACCAAGAGGCCCGGTATTGCTGCAGGACTTTATTCTTCAGGAAAATCTTGCACATTTCGTTAGGGAAAGAATTCCTGAAAGAATTGTACACGCCAAGGGAAGCGGAGCATACGGAACCTTTACCGTAACGCATGACATCAGCCAGTATACAAAAGCAAATTTATTTTCAAAAGTAGGAAATTCATGCAGAATGTTTGCCCGTTTTTCTACAGTGGGTGGCGAAAAAGGAAGTGCAGATACCGCTAGAGACCCTAGAGGCTTTGCTCTAAAATTTTATACTGAAGATGGAAACTGGGATCTTGTAGGAAACAATACTCCTGTATTCTTTATTAAGGATGCAAAAAAATTCCCGGATTTTATACATACCCAAAAAAGGGTACCTAAGACTAATTTAAAAAGCTCCACCATGATGTGGGATTTCTGGAGTTTAAATCCGGAATCACTTCATCAGGTCCTTATATTAATGTCAGACAGAGGAACCCCTTATGGCTACAGACATATGCACGGCTTCGGATCTCATGCTTTCTCTATGATCAATGATAACAATGAAAGAGTATGGGTGAAGTTTCATTTCAAGACAAAACAAGGAGTAAAAAACTTCACCGATGAAGAAGCTGTAAAAATGGCAGGAGAAAATCCAGACTTTGCACAAGAAGATCTTTGCAATGCCATTGAAAATGGAGATTTTCCGAAATGGACCATGTACATTCAGGTGATGACCGAGGAACAGGCAAAAGATTTCAGATGGAATCCTTTTGATGTAACCAAGGTATGGTTCCATGATGACTTCCCTTTGATTGAAGTAGGAGAAATGGAACTGAATGAAGTTCCTGTCAACTATTTTGCACACGTAGAGCAATCTACATTCTCACCAAGCAGCCTGATCAACGGAATCAGTTTCTCTCCGGATAAAATGCTTCAGGGAAGATTATTCTCCTACCCGGATGCACACCGATACAGAGTAGGAGTTAATGCTCACCAGCTGGAAGTGAACAGATGTCCTTTTGCTGTTAATAACTATCAAAGAGATGGCTATATGGCAGACTCAAGCCACTATCAGGACAAACCCAACTATCATCCGAACAGTTTTGATGACATCAAAGCAGATTCATCTTACAAAAACTATGAGTATGAATTAGATAGCGCTCATGTTGCCAGCTACAACAGAAATGATAACGACAGTGATCATTATACTCAGCCGGGGCTTCTTTATTCAAAGGCGATGAACGCTGATGACAGGGACCGCTTGATCCAAAATATTGTAGGAAGTATGAAAGGAATCAGCGGACCGAAAAAAGATGAAATCATTAACCGCCAATTGTGTCATTTTTTCCGTGCTAACATTGAGCTTGGCATGAAAGTGGCTTCACAATTAAACGTGAATATTGATGCAAATATGATGAATCATTCCAAATGATCATATTGAACAATAAATAAAAAAAAAGGAAAAAAAAATAATATTTTTTCCTTTTTTTTGTAAAAAATTCATAATTTGCAAAGGATGATATTTTAAAGTGGAAAAATGAGTTACGAAAATATATTATTAAAAAAGGAAGATAAATTATCTATCATTACCATAAACAGACCTGAAAGTTTAAATGCTTTAAATGCAAAAACAATTCAGGAAATCAGTACAGCACTGGATGAGCTTAATAAAGACACTTCTTGTAGAGTAATTATCCTTACAGGAAGTGGAGAAAAGTCTTTCGTAGCTGGGGCTGATATTAAAGAATTTAGTGATTTTGGACAGGAAAAAGCGGAAGAGCTTGCCAGAAATGGACAAAATTCTCTGTTCAACAAAATTGAAAATATGTCTAAGCCTGTTATTGCAGCCGTAAACGGTTTTGCATTAGGAGGAGGTTTAGAGCTTGCTATGGCATGCCACATCAGATATGCATCGGAAAACGCCAGACTGGGGCTTCCTGAAGTAACCTTGGGATTAATTCCAGGATACGGAGGAACTCAAAGGCTTCCAAAGCTTGTAGGAAAAGGTATTGCCAACGAAATGATCTTCTCTGCCAAAATGATCCCTGCTCAAAAAGCAAAAGAGATCGGACTGGTAAGTGAAGTATACCCTATTGAAGAATTATTAACCAAAACGAAAGAATTAGCGAACACTATTGCCTACAATTCACCAATGGCAATATCAAAGGCTATAAACGCCGTAAATTTATCTGACACGGATAAAGGTTTTGAAACTGAAATCAAGTATTTCGGGGAGCTTTTTGAAATGGCAGACAAGAAAGAAGGAGTAACTGCTTTCCTAGAGAAAAGAAAGCCAAACTTCTAATCTTTCAAAAAGATTTTAATCCAAATTATTTCGAAAAAACTAATGCTGCGGTATGAATAAGTTTGATAAAGCTTATCTAAAAATGGCTCAAGAATGGGCAAAACTCTCCTACTGTAAGAGAAAACAAGTAGGGGCTCTTATCGTAAAAGATAGGATGATTATTTCAGATGGTTACAACGGAACTCCTTCGGGATTCGAAAACTGCTGTGAAGATGGGGAGGGAAAAACGCACTGGTATGTATTACATGCAGAAGCCAACGCTATATTAAAACTAGCAGCTTCTACACAATCAGCAAAAGGAGCAACGTTATATTTAACGCTGTCACCCTGTAAGGAATGCAGTAAGCTAATCTTACAGGCTGGTATTGCAAGACTGGTGTATATTAATGAGTATTCGGATGACGACGGGATATCGTTCCTGAGAAACCATAACATTGAAATAGAACAAATATCGGACTGTGAACTAAAAAAATAAGCACAAATGACTTGGGATGAAAAGATCAAAGATTTTGAAATATTTCTTCGCTTCGAAAGAAATTTTTCAGAAAACACGCTCGACGCTTACGTTCGGGACATTAAAAAACTAAAAGATTACGCAGAAGAAGATCTGGCAAACGTCGGTCCAGATTCTATCGGCTACGAAAACCTGCAGGAATACATTTTCAATCTTTCTAAACAGAAATTCAGCGAGAGATCTCAGGCAAGATGGATATCTTCCATAAAGTCTTTCTTTAAATTTCTACTAGAGGACGAATATCGTGAAGACAACCCTGCAGCATTACTTGAAGGCCCTAAACTGGGATTGTATCTACCTGATACTTTAAGTTTACCTGACATTAACAGAATTATTGCAGCTATTGAGGTCAATACAGATCTCGGAAAAAGAAACCAGAGCATCATTGAGGTACTGTATGGTTGCGGACTCCGTGTTTCTGAACTGATTGATCTGAAGATCTCCAATATCAACTTCAAAGAGCAGTATATTAAAGTCAATGGAAAAGGAAACAAAACCCGTTTTGTTCCTTTGGCTGATTATACGGCAGAGCTGTTGGAAAGTTATATTAAAGAGGTACGCTCAAAGGGTAAAATCAATAAGAAATATGAAGACACTTTATTCCTGAATAGTCGTGGTACATCCATGTCTAGAGTAATTGTCTTTCTTATTATTAAAGAACTTACAGATAAAGCAGGGGTTAACAAAAAAATTTCTCCGCATACTTTCAGACATTCTTTTGCAACTCATTTGCTACAGAATGGAGCTGATCTTCGTTATATCCAGGAAATGCTGGGACACTCCAGTATTACAACAACGGAAATCTACACTCACCTGAAGACAGAAGAACTAAGAGATGTTATCCTGAGTTATCACCCTAGAAATATGAATATTACTCAATGAAATCAAGCTCCATGTTGAAGTTTGAAAAAGTAATTATAAATAGATGAAATTATTGAAATATTGCCCAAGCTGTGGCAAGGAGTCCTTACATTGGGATGGTGAAAAGAAATGGAGCTGTCCTGAGTGTGGTTTTTCACTTTATAACAATGTGGCAGGTGCCGTAGCAGTTGTCATCAGGTGCGGAGATGAAATTTATCTTACCCGAAGAAACAGGGATCCTAAAAAAGGAAAACTGGATTTGGCCGGAGGCTTCGTTGACCCTAAGGAAAGTGCGGAAGAAACCTGCAAAAGGGAACTTTTTGAAGAGCTTCAGCTTGATATTGATATTTCAAACCTGAAATACCTTATCAGTCTTCCCAATATTTATCAGTATAAGGAAATTGATTATAATACAATTGATCTCTTTTATGAATACAATGTATCGGAAAAATTTGAGGCAAATCTTGAACTTTCAGAGATTTCAGAAGCGGTATGGATTCCTTTAGAGGAACTTCAGCTTGAAGATATCGCCTTTGATTCTCAGAAGAGATTCTTTAAGGAGTATTTAAAGAAATAATTTATATATATTCTCTCGCAGATTTTGTAGATTCGGCAGATGATTATGATTTAATAATCCGCTTAATTTACAAAATCTGCGAGAGATTTTTTATGATTAAAAATAACTTTAGAAATTTCTGGAGTTAATAGGTCTTAGATTTCAGCATTTCTTCAAAATACTGAATAAGCAGTGACCTTTCAGCTTCTGAAAGATTGGCTTCCTTATGATAAACAATATATCCGGGAAATGGCATTGTCTTATGCTTAAGAGCCTCAATAGACCTATCGAGCATATTCTCCTTAAGCTCTTTATTATAGGTCCCCCAAATAGAAAAGTTAAGATGCTGGCGTCCTTCATTTACATGGCTCTTTACAGACCACGAAATGGGGGCAATAAAAGCATATTTAGGATAGACTGTTTCATTGGAATGACAGTCATAGCATGCATTTTTAAGCAATGTACTGACCTTTTCCGGGGTCTTCTTAACCTGAACAAAATTCACCTTGGAATCAACAGATTTATTAACTGTATCAATAGGAACAAATTGGATCAGGGCAAAAGCCACAAAAACCCAGAATATTATTTTCTTTGCCATCTTCATAAGTCTACTTTACCGGAGTTATAATCGCGTTATCGGACTTGATTTCTTTTTTAGCTTCTGTTGTTTCTGTCTTCACAGCTTCTTCCTGATGTGCAGAAAGTGTCGTAGGTGCTGTTGAAGAAGAGGTCCCTTTAGGATTATCAAGAGTTCGGGTATCTTTTAGGTCCCAATTTTCTCTGGTTTCCCACAGTGGCCTCACTACAGCTTTCTTATAGAAAACGTAAGCATCTTCTGCAAATGTTTCATTACTGAAATCTGCTTCGTCCCAATACTGGTTTTCATTATTGTCTACCAATATTCTTACGATATATTCTTCAGGTTTCAGAATATCAAATTTTATAATATCTCCTTTGGTATATTTTTGATACAATATCTTTTCAGAAGAGTCTAGTAACTGAATCCAATAGCTGGATGCCGGGGCATTCTGAAGTGTAAATTCCAGACTTCCAAACTGCTCTACTTTATCATATTCAAAATCGAATCTTTTTGATTGTGTATTTCTAGTATAGAAAGAAGAAACTGTTTCTTTTGGAATGGTAAGCTGATATTTCTTCCCACTGACAAAGTCTGACTTCACGATAATCTGATATGGATTGGTCTTCGAAATTGCAGCTGTAAACTCCTGCGTTGTCAAACTATCACTTTTCAACACCCATTTTGATGGGTCAATTTTATCAACAATGTATGCAGAAGCAATTTTAAAGTCAGATTTTGGAACTAATGACCCACCACCATTATCGCTGACAATATCCATTGCATTCTTCTTATTATATTTATAGAATACAGAAACAGTATCCTGTTTACTGCCAATATCGTAGCTAAACTGAAGTTTTTCAGTAGTTTCCTGTCCTATATTATCTTTAACAGCATCAAACCAAATTCTTACAGAATCTGATTTGGGACGGTGAGTTACCTTTATATCTTTAAGCTTATCATTATTGACAGACTGTACTTTCACTTCCTCCGGATGCCCCTCAAATGTCATGAGAATTCCACCACCAATTTCTTTCATTTCTGAATATTTCAAAGGCTTCTTGGATGGATAGACTTTTAAGTTTAATCCTGAAATGGACTTTTCAACATCTATAATTTCCTTATTAAATCCTATTTTTTCTTTTCCAGGATCATACACAGAATTTCCGTTCTCATCATCGAAAGCAACGATCTTATATTTACCCGGAGAAAGATAATTCATTTCGTAATACCCATCATCATCCACTTTCGTAATATAATATGGCTTTTGCTTATAGTTCATGGTATCTTTTACCTGATACAGCCCTACAACCAATTTATTTTCATTATTACCGGATTTCTTTTTGATTTCCAAGGCATCTTTTACCTCACCACTGATATACAAATCATCCAGCTTATCTCCTGTAGAGAAAGCAAAATTAAAGTAACGCAGAATATTAGTCTCGTTATTATCTACAATTGAATTTCCAAAGTTGAAATTGTAAGTGGTATTTGCCTGAAGAGTATCTGTCCATTGGATAAGAACAAATTTATTAGCAATATTAGACGGAAGAATTCGCTTGATATTTTTGATTGGCGGGGAGATAATCAGGTTTTTATTGATATCCTTTAATGTAATATATTCATCAAAATCCAGACGGAGTTCGTGGATATCTCTTTTTACATTGATTCTTGTGGTATCAATATTTGAACTTAAAAATCTTGGAGCCAGCGTATCTTTAGGTCCTCCTACAGGAGACCCAACTCTTGCACAAGAGTGTACAAGAAAACAGATAACAAATAATAAAAGAAACCTTTTCATGAAAATGTTTAAGCAAAAGTAAACATTATTCTCCAAAAACTTCGTGTCCGCTATTCAAAGTATCTTTACTGCCGGTCATTATAGTTTGAAGTTTTTCCTGCTGTACAGGGAAATTTTCAAATAATCCGGATAATGCAAGTGCTGTATATACTTTATTTGAATACTTATTTCCAATGGCTACTATGGTAACCTTGGACTTCAATAGATGGGCAAATACAGAATTGGTCCCATGCCACCATCCATTGTGATAGGTAAGCTTTTCACCGTTATCAAATATTTTCATTCTAAAGCCCAGACCATAATTATTCATTCCTGCCTTTTCATTGCTGTATGGCGTAAAGACCATTTGCATTAACTCTGGCTTTAGGAAGTCCTTTGAAAACATAGCTTTTGAGAAGTTATATAAATCTCTTGGCGTAGTGTAAACGTTTTTATCTCCATAAATAAGATCCAATCTGTCTAGTGGATACAGTTTATTTGCCCCATAATAGAAAGACTGTGAAGCCGTTGGAATATCTTTTTCCTGAAAAATGTAAGTGTTATTCATTTTTAAAGGAGTAAAAACCATCTCCTTCATCGCCTGTGGAAAAGGAGTCTTTGTTACCTTCTCAACCAACAAAGCCAATAAAGCAAAATTAGTATTACAGTACATAAATCCTGTATCGGTATCTCTTGCCAAGTCAGGTTTATATTTGATGATCATATTCAATACATCCTTATTGGTGATGAATAGCTTGGAAAGTTCTGCCGGAGCGGGTTGTATTTTAGTGATGAAATATTCATATTTTGGAAGACCGCTTCTCTGATCCAATAAAGTCTGAACGGTAACATTAGGATAAGGAAACCCTGGAAAGAATTGAGTAAGATGGTCGGAAAGTTTAATTTTTCCGGCTTCTACCAATTTCATCATGGCCATAGCTGTTAAGGTTTTCGAAACAGAAGCTACATGTAATGGTGTATTCTTATCAATCGGCATTTGATGGCCTTCTCTTCCGAAACCTCTGTAATTCTCATACAGAATTTCATCACCTTTTGCTACTAATATGCCTCCGCTCAAGTCGCCCCCATCCCATATTTTTTTATAGTATTGATCTATATATCCGGTTAATGATTCTTTATCAGAAAGCTGGCCATCTGCTTTTGTAAAAACACTTCCCAGATCTACATTTCCATAATTGGGAAGATTGGTCGTGTTTTCAGCAGAAGCCTCTTTGGATTCAGATTTATTTTTACAGGAAAAAAGGGATAAAAAAACAGTTACAATAAGTACTAAGTTACGCGTCTTCATGAGATTCAAAAATGAGCGGCAATTTAATAAAACTCGAAAGTAAATAGTAAATATGAAGACGACATTATGAATTATTTAACATACTGAGAAAGAAATGCAAAAACGAAGGAGGCCAATCCAATAAATTTAATGGTGCTATAACTTCGCCTATTATTTTTTCCAAAATTTAAGAAGTTCATAAATATTCAGAATGGCAATACGTAAATCATCCTGATTACAGATATATTCATCAATCGTTCCAAATGTTGTATAATCTGAGATATTAAAACCTTCTTCAATATCGTTATAATAAATAACTTTTCTTCCGATTAATCCTACAACCCAAAACCCATCACCTTCTTTCCCATACTCTTCTTCAATCCATTTTTCTGGATCTATCTTGATTAAATTCCAAAAACTCAAAAGATCATCATTAAGGTCATTTTCTGTTGAATGAATCATTTCTAAAATCTCTTCTATTGTTATAGGTGTCCAGATCATAGTTTCATAATTATTTATCTATCTAAAATTATGTCATAACAATTTAAGAAAATTTATCTAACCGTGTGAGGCTACAATTTTATCTACAATAAACTGTGCGAGCTTTTCCTTACTTTGATGCGTCCAGCCTGCAATATGTGGTGTTACGATTGTTTTTTCGGATTGCAGCAGATATTTTAAATCTTCATTTTCTATTTCTAGATTTTCGAAAGAAGACTTTTCATATTCCAAAACGTCTAAACAAGCTCCTTTTACTTTACCCTCTTTTAATGCCTCTACTAAACTTTTAGTTTCAACATTTTTCCCTCTTGCTGTATTGACAAAATAGAAGTCATTTTTCATTTCAGAAATGAATTTTTTATCAATAAGATAATGAGTTTCTGAAGTCAATGGAATATGTAAGCTCAGAACCTCTGCAGACTGCTTTAGTTCATCTAATGTAACCTGTGTAGCAAATTCGTCAGAAAGATCAGGAAGAATATCATGGAAAATCACCTTACATCCAAACCCTGAAAGTCTTTTAGCCGTGGCTTTCCCCATATTTCCGTATCCTATAAGTCCTACTGTTTTCCCTAGTAATTCGTCTCCTCTATTCTCTTCACGTTTCCAGATCCCATTTTTCACCTCCTGAGAAGCAATAAAAAGGCGGTTCATTATTACCAACAGCATTCCTACCACATGTTCTGCTACTGAGTCTCTATTACCCTCCGGAGAATTGATAAGTTGAATCCCCAGGGCTTCTGCAGCCGGAATATCAATATTTTCCATTCCCGCTCCTACTCTGGCAATAAACTTCAGGTTTTTTCCTTGTTCGAGGAAATTTTTATCCAAAGGAATTCTACTTCTGATAATAATTCCGTCATAGTTTTTAATTTTCTGACAAACCTCATCATAAGAGGACGTAAAGTCTTCTTCCAATATAAAATTTTGAGCTAAAAGCTGTTCGGTAATAAGAGGATGGTTTTTATCTAAAAGGAGAACTTTCATCTTAATATAAAATTTAGAAATTAAGAAATACGTAAATGTTATTTCTGAATGATAGGATATTTTATTTAAACCCTCATTTTACTAGAGTATGAAAAATATAAATGCTTCTAAGCTCGCAAAGGCGTTAGCACTTAGCAAAGTTTAAAAGCATTCTTTCTTATAAAATATTTTTTTTATTTCTTGTCTTTCTTCGGCTCTTGTGGCTCCTGGAATAACTTCTTAAGTTCCACAGATTCCAAAGGCTTCATTCTTCCGGAAAGGATTAATGAAAGTTCTTTTCTACGGAATGCAGCTGCATATCTTTCTTTTTCATCTTCTGTTTCCGGAACCATATCAGGAATTGGAATCGGACGGTTGAATTCATCTACCGCAACGAAAGTATAGATCCCAGAATTAGTGTGAATTTTTTTCTGATTAATAGGATCGTCTGACCATACATCCACATACACTTCCATAGAAGTAGAGAATGCTCTAGAAACCTTAGATTCCAATACAACCACTCCTCCTTCAGGAATTGGATGATTGAAAGAAACGTGGTTTACCGATGCTGTTACTACTCTTCTTTCGCAGTGTCTTGCTGCAGAAATAGATGCACAACGGTCCATTTTTGCTAAAAGCTCACCGCCAAAAAGGTTTCTTAAAGAGTTGGTTTCGTTCGGAAGAACGATATTAGTCATGATAGTCAGGGATTCTGACGCTTTTTTTATTTTTGCCATTTATTCTTAGTGTTGTTTGGAGCTGCCGGAACAGTCTTTATTCCTTTTCCGACAGGTTTTGCCAGTGAGTCTTTTTTCAGTGAATCTGAAACCGCAGTTTCTGGTGTATGTGCCACCATTTTCACCGTATCTTTTACAATTCTGTGTGTAGAGGTTTGTACGGAAACCTTATTGAAAGATTTCTTTCCAAAAAGAAGTTCCTGCTGGGTAAATGCAAAGTATAAGATACCCAAGATCGGAATAATCAAAAGGAAAATCCAAAGGATCGTTTTTTTAAACTTATAATCTTTTTCACGGTTTTCAGAAGCCTTTACTTTTTCTCCATTATTGATGTCGGAGAACCTGATTTCTTCCAATCCATAAAAATCCGGATGCCCAGCTTCCACTCTTTTTCCTTTGAAATGGGTATGCCCCTCTTCAATGAAGATTGTTCCCAGATTTTGAATTTCAAGAATCTGTTCTGCCTGAAGCTTTTTCTTCCAAAAATCAGTCTGGATTTTAAGATCACTTCTGGAGGCCTCTAAGGACATTTGTTTTTCTCGGGCTATAAAAGCGGTAAGATCTTCAGCCTGTACTTCATAGTCAATTGAAAATTCAATCTGACTGGCCGGAGGTAAAATACTTCCGTTTTCAGAATTGATAATTGCCTTAGAATTTTTCAGAGAAAACACACCAAAGCCTGGAACCGTGGCAGTTCCAAATTGTTTTAAGTATTCTAAAATGTATGCTGAAATATTCATTTGGTGGCAAATTTATAACTTTTTCATGACTTTTGAAGATATTTAACTGATATAAAAAAAGACTGCCGAGACAGTCTTTTGAGTATTCCGTACTAAAACATGGATACAATTATTTAAAGTTCTTTTTTAAAGCTTAGCCATTATTATGAAAAGAGTAAAAAGCTAAAATCATAAAAGGCAAATTTGCAAGGGTACCCATGATGTTGTTTTCTACTTTCTTGCAATTCTTTTCCTTAGCTTACTGAATTTTCCAGCTTATTCCGAACATAAAGTTAGTTCCCGCCTGTGCAAAGTATAAAGGATTCCCTTCATCATTAATAGAACCATTGTTTACATATTTTTTATTGAACAGGTTATTCACCAATAATTTTAATGCAATATCATTCTTACCAATAGTAAACTGGTACTGCGCATTAAAGTCTATAAGGAAATAATCTTTAAGCTCTAAGTTTTTATCTTCCGTATTATCTATATACTGTTTTCCAACATATTGGTTCATTAAAGCAAACTGGAAATTTTTATTGGGATTAAATTTCACTCCCAAATTAGCAATCATATTTGGAGAAAATGAAATCTGAGTATTTCCCAAACTTATCGGAGCAGCCCCAACTTCTATATTAAAATCCTGATTTCTGTTCTGGCTTAACGTTAGATTTCCTGAAACTTCCCATTGTTTTGATAGTTTTGCCAATGCTCCTACTTCAACTCCTCTTCTGTAGCTCTTTCCTGAATTGGTTCTGATGAATGCCCCAACATTATTAAGCTGACCATTCAAAACCAATTGATTAACATAGTACATATAATAAACATTCGCGGTTAAGGATAAAAAACCAAACTGTTTTTCCAGACCGGCTTCAAAATCATGCAGCTTTTCGGGCTTTACATCATTGTTGGCCATGATATCATCTCTGTTTGGCTCTCTATGGGCATGGGCATAGGATAAAAATATCTTTCCGCCATTGATTTTATAATTTACTCCAGCCTTTGGATTAAAGAACAGCCAGCTTTTATCAAGATCAGCACCTTCTCCATCTCCTGCCATTAAGATCTTTGTATTATAGTTGATACTTCTAAGCTGTAAATCTCCGAAGAATTCAAAATTTTCCATTCTGAATAAAGCCTTAGCAAAACCGGAAACTTCATTCTTTACAGAACGATTTCTATAATATTCACTTTCGTCAATCTGCGGATAAAATACTCCGGTAACATTTCCATAATGTCTTCCATAGTATTGGTTGGCCACTGCTCCAAAGTTCAGGTCAAGGTTCTCAAACTTCCCGTAAAGTGTTGAAACCACACCGTAAAAATCATTATTCAGCCATTTTTTTCTGATAAAATCTGATTTTTTAATAGTCAGTCCGTTCTCAATAATATCAGGCAGATTATATTTTGAGAAAGAACTTCTCTGTTTGTAATTTTCATAATATCCTTTTCCTTTGGTATAATGAACGGTGGTCTCTAAATTCCAATGATCATCAAATTTTTGCTCCCAAAGCAACTGATAATGGTTTTGTCTGTAGTTATCTGTTTCGTTATCATAGAAACCTGTCACATTTCCATTAGCATCCTTGATTGAACCGGAATTGTTGAATTTTGGATTGGTTTCCCACATTTCTCTCGTGATTCCGTTCCAGGCCTGATAGGTTTTTTCTTTTCCTCCAAAAGCCATTAAACGCAATTTCGTTTTTCCCTCCTCAAACAAGGCCGTAAAGTTGTAAGAATGCAAATCTGATGAAGCTCTGTCTATATATCCATCAGAGTGAATACGGGTATATCTTCCCATCACAGAAAGACGATTCTTCCAGAATTTCCCGGAACCTACTTCTGCTGAATATTTATAGGTATTAAAAGAACCATAGCTATCATCTGTTTTGAAGTAGAATTTTTCTTCCGGCTCCCTTGAAATTACATTAATGCTTGCTCCAAACGCAGAAACTCCGTTATTGGAAGTACCTACTCCTCTTTGAATAACAATCTGTGATGCAGAGCTTGTTAAGTCCGGAACATTTACGAAAAACGTTCCCTGACTTTCAGAATCATTGTAAGGAACACCATTCATCATTATATTAATTGCCGATCCTGATACCCCACGAATTCTAAAACCAGTATACCCTACCCCATTTCCGGCATCTGAAGTAGAAATGATGGAGGTTTGATTTTTTAAAAGAATAGGAAGATCCTGTCCCAAATTTTTCCCATCTAAATCTTTCTGAACATTGATAATTTCCTTAGCAACAGGAAGTCTCTTGGTAAAGCTGACTGCTTCAATTTCCCTGATTTTCAGAGAATCCTTATTTTGAGCCTGGATAAAGGCTACAGAGCCTACAGTAAGCCCTAAAAAAAATAATCCTTTCATTCTATAAATCTTTAACATTTAATGAATAAAAGGGGATCGATAAGATATTATACAGTTTAGACCTTTAGTAGAGTCTACGTCCCTAAACAGCATTACCTGTTCCAGGTTCATTGGGTATAATCTCAGCCTGTTAAAGCACCCCTTTATTTCAACCGCAAAATTACAAAAAATATATGAGATAAAATTGAATTGAGGGATCTCGCTTTCCAGATGCAGGATATCTGAAAGTGAGGTTACGTGAAGATATCTCTAACAATTATTCACTATTCGTAATTCAGTTTTTAGTAGGTTTTGTTATTCGCATCAATGTAATAGTAGTTTGTACCGTCTTTTGTTACTTCAAACATCTTCCCAAGCTTCCAGCTGAAGTTTCTTTTTATATTGGAATATTCGAACGGAACAATGATTTTATTATTGACATCGATCACTCCGAATTTATCATTATTGGATGCAACAATCATCGGATCAGCTACATCATCTCCCTCCATAATATAAAGATATTGGTACTGGGGATAAATCTGATATTGTCGATAATCTGCCGCATTGACAAATTTTGCCTTTTCAATAATTCCATAGAATCCATTCAGTATATAAGCCTGAAACAATTGATGCTTGTATTCCTCAAACTTACATCTCCCAAGATCTGAATCTTTAAATTGATAAACCCTCTTTCCAGATTGATCAACACGATAGGAAATCATATCCTTTTCTACGGTTGCATATTCCTTTGTTCCGTACTTTCTCACTTTTTCGTTAGGAGAATTCAAGAGATTACAATCTTCATAAAAAAATACGGCAATATGATATTCCGGCTGAATGATGAATTTTCCGTTTTGATTGACGTAGCCAAACTTATCTCCTTTCTTTTTAGGAATAAGAAGCGGAAGATCTTTATTGATAACCACCAGATCAGGATTGGGCTTAGATACTAAACTCCCTTTTTTAACGGGGGTCTTCGCGATATTCTTAGCTCCAATTTTCTTCACAGATTTGGTCTGTGAAAAAGAGGAAATCGAAATTAAAACGAATAAAACAGTCAGGATATTTTTCATATTCATCATTTGGCTGCAAAAATACAACCAAAAATAGATATTATAAAATTCATATTTATAAAGAATCTAAATAAATTCATTCCGTTAAAATATTAAAAATTCGTAATTTTGGGGAACATTTTGAATTGTTTAATAATTTTAAAATCTTAAAAAAAAGACGTAGATTATACTGACTTTATCCGGTTCCTATTTCGCATCAAAATGCGGAGGCTCAAAATGTTATTGTTTATTATATACAAACCGGTAAAAGAAAGGTGATGACTGAATAGTCATTTTTGCTAATCTCCTTTTAAAAGAGAAAGACTTCTATTATGAATATTTATAAGGATTACATCAAAGAGATTGAAGAAAGAAAAGACCAAGGGCTTCATCCAAAGCCAATTGATGGTGCTGAATTACTAAGCGAGATTATTGCGCAAATTAAAGATTCAGGTAATGCAGATCGAACGGACTCTCTTAAATTTTTTATTTACAACACCTTACCAGGAACAACAAGTGCAGCGGGGGTAAAAGCCAAATTTTTAAAAGAAATCATTCTAGGTGAATCCGTAGTAGAAGAAATATCGCCAGCTTACGCCTTTGAATTATTATCTCACATGAAAGGAGGTCCATCAATTGAAGTATTGTTAGATCTTGCCTTAGGTAATGATGCAGCCATTGCTAAAGAAGCGGCTAAAGTTCTTAAGACACAGGTGTACCTTTATGAAGCGGATACAAACCGCCTAAAGGATGCATTCAATAGCGGTAACGAAATCGCAAAAGAAATCCTGGAAAGCTATGCACAAGCTGAATTCTTCACTAAACTTCCAGAAGTAGCTGAAGAAATTAAAGTAGTTACATTTATTGCAGGTGAAGGAGATATCTCAACAGATTTACTTTCTCCGGGTAACCAGGCTCACTCTAGATCTGACCGTGAACTTCATGGGAAGTGTATGATCACTCCTCAGGCGCAGGAAGAAATCAAAGCTTTACAGGCTCAACATCCTGATGCAAGCGTTATGCTTATTGCTGAAAAAGGAACAATGGGTGTAGGTTCATCCAGAATGTCAGGAGTAAACAACGTAGCTCTTTGGACAGGAAAACAGGCAAGTCCATATGTACCATTCGTAAACTTTGCTCCAATTGTTGGAGGAACAAATGGTATTTCTCCAATCTTCCTTACTACGGTGGATGTTACCGGAGGTATCGGTATCGACCTTAAAAACTGGGTTAAAAAATTGGATGCAGACGGAAACCCTGTTCGTAATGAAAATGGGGAACCAATTCTTGAACAAGCTTACTCAGTAGCTACAGGAACAGTGCTTACCATCAATACAAAAACAAAAAAATTATATAATGGAGACCAGGAGTTGATTGACATTTCTAAGGCATTCACGCCTCAGAAAATGGAATTCATTAAAGCTGGTGGATCTTACGCTATCGTATTTGGTAAAAAATTACAGACATTTGCAGCGCAGCTTTTAGGAATTGAAGCTCCGGTTGTTTTTGCTCCTTCAAAAGAAATTTCTCACGAAGGGCAAGGCCTTACAGCTGTAGAAAAGATCTTTAACAGAAATGCAGTGGGATCAACTCCAGGAAAAGTACTTCACGCAGGTTCAGACGTTCGTGTACAGGTAAACATTGTTGGTTCACAGGATACGACAGGTCTTATGACTTCTCAGGAACTTGAATCAATGGCAGCTACTGTAATTTCTCCAATAGTGGATGGTGCTTACCAATCAGGATGTCATACCGCTTCAGTATGGGATAAAAAAGCTCAGGCAAACATTCCAAAACTGATGAGATTCATGAATGATTTCGGTTTGATCACTGCCCGTGACCCTAAAGGTGAATATCACTCTATGACAGACGTTATTCACAAGGTTCTTAACGACATTACTGTAGACGAGTGGGCCATCATCATTGGTGGTGACTCTCATACGAGAATGTCTAAGGGGGTTGCTTTTGGAGCTGACTCAGGAACGGTTGCTCTTGCATTAGCTACCGGTGAAGCCTCTATGCCTATTCCGGAATCTGTGAAAGTTACTTTCAAAGGGAATATGAAAGAGCACATGGATTTCCGTGATGTAGTTCATGCAACACAAGCTCAAATGCTTAAGCAATTTGGAGGTGAAAACGTATTCCAGGGAAGAATCATTGAGGTTCACATCGGAACACTTCCTGCTGACCAGGCATTTACATTTACAGACTGGACGGCAGAGATGAAAGCAAAAGCTTCTATCAATATTTCTGAAGACAATACCCTAATTGAATCATTGGAAATTGCAAAAGGAAGAATCCAGATCATGATTGACAAGGGTATGGATAACCATAATAAAGTTCTTCAAGGATTAATCAATAAAGCAGATAAGAGAATTGCAGAGATTAAATCTGGTGAAAAGCCGGCTTTAGCACCTGATGCTAATGCTAAATATTATGCAGAAGTTGTGGTTGACCTTGACGTAATTGTTGAACCAATGATTGCTGACCCGGATGTAAACAATGATGATGTTTCTAAGAGATACACTCACGATACCATCAGAGATCTTTCTTATTATGGCGGTGAGAAAAAAGTAGATCTTGGTTTTGTTGGATCTTGTATGGTTCACAAGGGAGATTTAAAAATTGTTTCTCAAATGCTTAGAAACCTTGAAAAACAACAAGGTAAAGTGGAATTCAATGCTCCTCTTGTAGTGGCAGCCCCTACTTATAACATCATTGATGAACTAAAAGCAGAAGGAGACTGGGAATTATTAGAAAAATATTCAGGATTTGAATTTAATGACAATGCACCCAAAGGTGAAGCTCGTACAGAATACGAAAATGTAATGTATCTTGAGCGTCCTGGATGTAACCTTTGTATGGGTAACCAGGAAAAAGCAGCTAAAGGAGATACAGTATTGGCAACATCAACCCGTCTTTTCCAAGGAAGAGTGGTTGAAGATTCTGAACGTAAAAAAGGAGAATCTTTATTAGCTTCTACACCTGTTGTTGTTCTTTCAGCAATTATCGGACGTATTCCTAATATCGATGAATATAAAGCAGCAGTTGAGGGTATTGACCTTACTAAGTTCGCTCCTCCAATTAAGGAGTTGGTTCAGGTTGGCCATTAACAGCACCCGACAATAGCTTTTAAAATTATAAAATTGAAAGATTTTGGTCCTTAAGGATTTAAAATCTTTCAATTTTTTGTTTAGAACGTTTCCATTTTAAGATAAATACATTTTTTTTTCGACAAAATCTAGAAAATAGAATCTATTTTTTCTTAAATTGAAAGTTATAAAATCTCTTGATTTACAATCAAATTCATGCCTATTTATGGATTATAGGAACGTTTTTTGATGTATAAAAAAATGATTTTTCTTTCTTACACATCAGAGAAAGAAGTATTAACGGAAAAAGAACAAAACTAAATTAAGATATGACTTTTGATATTGATATGATCAAAAAAGTGTACGAGCGTTACCCTGAAAGAATTGCTGCAGCAAGACACATTGTGGGAAAACCTCTTACCCTTTCAGAAAAAATTCTTTACACCCACCTTTGGGAAGGAAATGCTACACAGGCACATGAAAGAGGAAACTCTTATGTAGACTTTGCACCAGACAGAGTAGCAATGCAGGATGCCACTGCGCAGATGGCGCTATTACAATTTATGCAAGCAGGAAAAGCTAAAGTAGCTGTTCCATCAACTGCTCACGCAGATCACCTGATCCAGGCAAGAGTGGGTGCAGAATCCGATTTACAAGAGGGGATCAACAAAAACTCTGAGGTATTCAACTTCTTGAGCTCTGTTTGTGATAAATACGGAATTGGCTTCTGGAAACCCGGAGCTGGTATTATCCACCAGGTTGTATTAGAGAATTATGCGTTCCCTGGGGGGATGATGATTGGTACTGACTCGCACACTGTAAATGCTGGCGGACTAGGAATGGTTGCCATTGGTGTAGGGGGTGCAGATGCAGTAGATGTAATGGCAGGAATGGCTTGGGAGCTTAAAATGCCAAAGCTTATCGGAGTAAAATTAACCGGTAAGATGAACGGATGGACTTCTGCAAAAGATGTCATCTTAAAAGTAGCAGGAATCCTCACCGTAAAAGGAGGTACAGGATGTATCGTAGAATACTTCGGTGAAGGGGCAGAATCTCTTTCTGCAACCGGTAAAGGTACTATCTGTAATATGGGTGCTGAAATTGGAGCTACCACTTCTACTTTCGGATACGATGATTCCATGAGAAGATATTTGGCTGCTACAGGAAGACAGGATGTAGTAGATGCCGCTGATAAAATTGCTGAACACTTAACAGGTGATGCTGAGGTATATGCAAATCCAGAACAATATTTCGACCAATTAATCGAAATTAACCTTTCTGAGCTAACCCCTCACTTAAACGGACCTTTCACGCCAGATTTAGCAACTCCGGTTGCTGAATTCAAAGCAAAAGCTGAAGCTAACGGATGGCCTTTAGAAGTTGAATGGGCACTTATCGGTTCTTGTACCAATTCTTCTTATGAAGATTTATCAAGAGCTGCTTCCATTGTTGAAGATGCGGTGGCAAAAGGAGTAAAGCCTAAGGCTATCTTAGGAATCAACCCTGGTTCTGAGCAGGTGAAATTTACAGCGGAAAGAGACGGTTTCCTGGATTCTTTCAGAAAATTTGAAAATGCAAGAATTTTCACTAACGCTTGTGGCCCATGTATTGGACAATGGGACAGAGAAGGAGCTGAAAAAGGAGAGAAAAACTCTATCATTCACTCTTTCAACAGAAACTTTGCGAAAAGAGCTGATGGTAACCCTAATACTCATGCATTTGTAGCTTCTCCTGAAATGGTAGCTGCTGTTGCAATCTCAGGAAGATTAGACTTTAACCCGATTACTGATACTTTAACCAATGAAGCAGGTGAGCAAATAAAGCTTGATGAACCTAAAGGTTTTGAACTTCCTGCAAAAGGTTTTGCCGTAGATGATAACGGATATCAGGCTCCCTCTCCAGACGGATCCAGCGTTGTTGTGAACGTAAGCCCTACTTCAGATAGACTTCAGTTGCTAGAAGAGTTTCCAGCTTGGGACGGTAAGAACATTGAAAACGCTAAGGTATTGATCAAAGCTTTCGGAAAATGTACTACCGACCACATTTCTATGGCTGGTCCATGGTTGAAATACAGAGGCCATCTTGATAATATTTCAAACAACATGTTAATTGGAGCAGTAAATGCTTATAACATGGAAACCAACCACGTTAAAAATGAATTAACGGGTGAATATGGTGAAGTTCCGGCGGTTCAAAGAGCTTACAAAGCTGCAGGAGTTCCAACTATTGTTGTAGGAGACCAAAACTATGGTGAAGGTTCTTCAAGAGAACACGCTGCCATGGAGCCTAGACACCTTGGTGTGAAAGCTGTATTGGTAAAATCATTTGCGAGAATCCATGAAACCAACCTTAAGAAACAAGGGATGTTAGGAATCACTTTCGCTAATGAGGCTGATTATGACAAAATTCTGGAAGATGACACTGTTAATTTCTTAGATCTTGATCAGTTTGCTCCAGGAAAACAACTCACTTTAGAATTCGTTCACAAAGACGGAACTAAAGATATCATTCTGGCCAACCATACTTATAACGACCAACAGATCGAATGGTTTAAGGCTGGTTCTGCTTTGAACCTGATTAAGCAGCAAGAAAAATAAAATTAATTGTTAGATCGATTAATAAAAAGACGGCTTTCATTAGCCGTCTTTTTTATTTTTAATTACTTAAACTGATACCAAACTATACTTATGTTGTTAATTTCACTTTAAGCCCAATCATTACATTTTCAATAGAAGCGGACTAAAGTCTGTTTTTCATATCAAAACAATATATTAGCTTTATCCAAAACATAAAAACCTGCATAATCAGCAAGATCTGCGAGGCATTATTGAAAAAAAAAAATTCTCACGCAGATTTTGGAGGTTGAGCAGATCTAAACCTTATAGGTTTGAGCAACTCTCCTATTTTATTTTAATTTTTCCAAAAGGTTTGCTCTATAGCTATCTCCTATCGGGATTTCCTGTTCTGATAACATCAGCTTTTTCGCTCCAATACTTTTGATTTTATCCAGATTTATGATAAAAGATTTATGAATTCTTACAAAGCTGTCAGGAAGTTGATTTTCCATTGATTTAAGGGTATCCAACACAATATATTCTTCATCAGATATCCGGATATTCACATAGTCTTTAATACTTTCGATATAAAGGATGTCTTTAAAGCTTATCCTATGCTGTTGTCCGGAAGACTTTACAAAAAAATGGGAATCTACCTCATCACTAAAAGCAAATCGCTCCTTCACTTTTAAAGCACTTTTCATAAACCTTTCAAAAGAGATAGGTTTTAAAAGATAATCAATGACATTATGTTCATAACCATTCATGGCATACTCAGAATAGGCTGTTGTCAAAACATACTTCTGTTTGTCTCCATTGATCTTCATAAAATTAATTCCGGTAAGCTCAGGCATCTGGATATCCAAAAAAATCAGATCAGATTCGTTCTTCTTTAGAAATTCCAGTGCCAGAACAGGATTCTCTGTAGAAAAAACGAGCTCAAAAAAAGGAATCTTCTGCACATAATTTTCAATGAGAGAGATCGCCAATGGTTCATCATCTACAATAATGCATTTTAGTTTTCTCATACGGACAAATCTATTCTTAAATCTACAATAAATTCTGACTCCGTTTCCTTAATATGAAGCTCATATTTTTTAGGATATAAGATTTCGAGCCTTTTTCTTACATTTTCTATTCCTATGCCGGATACCTTATCTTTTTCACGAATAATCTTAAAATTCTGAAGATAAAAATTCAATTTCCCATTGTCTTCGGAAATAGAAACAACAAAGCCTTTCCCTCTGAAATCTCCATGTTTAAAAGCATTTTCTACAAATGGAACAAGAATCATAGGTGAAATAAGAACTCCGAATTGGTTGATCTTCTTTTCTACAATCAATAATTCAGGATTTCCGATTCTTAGTTTTTCCAGCTCAATTAAACTTTCAATATACCCCACCTCCTGATCAAGACGGATAAATTCTTTTTCAAGGTCTTTGGTAGTATATCTCAAGAGTTCTCCAAGCTTTTCTATGGCCGGCAAAGCTCTTTCTGAATTCTGATAGACCAGTGAGTAGATGTTGTTTAAAGAATTAAAAATAAAATGGGGATTAATTTGTGTTTTCAAAGCCTGAAGCTCAGCATGCTTTCTCTCTTCAATAAGTTGTGACCGTTCTCTTTCTAACTTAGAATAGTAAGTAAAAAGCCACAAGCTGGTGCTTACAAAAATCGTTAAACTAGAATAATATACATTATCATAAAAATAATAGATAAAAGAGGTGCCCTCTGCGTAGTTTCCAAATCCAACAATTTTAGGAAGCAAGACTTCTTCTAAAGAATAACGAAATAAGGCAAAGAAAAATACACCAACAAAAAAACCTATAATAGTAAGATATAGTCTTTTAGGATTAAAAAACCTCGGAACAACAAAAAAATAATTAACATAGAAACCCAAAAAACTGGCTGCAAAAATAGTAGTATTAAAAATATCAATATTACTATTTTGATAAGCGATCATTGTTAATATATTTTTACTAAGAACCAGTAGCCAATAGAAAAAATGCAGGAAAAAAATTTGCTTTTGCTTCATATTCAAATGTAAGAATCTGTACTTCCAAATTCCTAGACATTTTCGACAAAACCTATTTTTTTTCCGATGAATCTTTTTTGAACGGATTAATTTCCGTTAAAATCTAGATGCCGTTTCAGCACAGAAAGTTTGAAAATATCTTTGTCTCAAGATTACACACCATGACCCTAAAATACTTTTTTATCATCAGTCTTTTTTCTTCAGCCTTGTCGGCACAAATCCAAAAAGACAGCATTCAAAGCCTTGAACAAGTCAATATTCTTGCAAAGAAAAAATTGGTCGAAAGAAAGGCAGACCGTTTGATCTTCAACGTGGATGCTTCTATTGCATCACAGGGAATGGACGCTTCGGAAACACTTGCCAATGTTCCCATGCTGAAAGTAAATGAAAATCAAGGTTTAATTTCCATTACCGGAAAAAGTACCGTAAGTGTAATGGTCAACGGAAGAATGCTTAATCTTTCAGGAACTGCTTTATTTAATTATCTAAAATCCATCAGGTCCGAAAATATTGCAAAAATAGAGGTTATCACCACTCCTCCGGCAAAGTATGAAGCTCAAGGAAATAGTGGTATTATCAATATTATACTTAAAAAAAATCCTAATATGGGTTTTAGCGGAAATATCAATTCTAATTTCATTCAAAGAAGCTATTTCGGGTTTAATTCCAATGGCTCGCTGAATTACCAAACGGATAGATTCACCAGCAGCCTGAAACTAACGTATTATAATTCTGCTAAACGTTCTAATGAAAATGAAATGATTTTAGGAGCGAGCCAGAACTATAGCAATTCGATAAGAAAAGACATGTGGAAAGAACTGACTCCTCATCTTAATATCTCCTATAAAATCAGTAAAAATTCACAAATCGGATTTGAATATATTTATGCACATCAAAAATCAGGGATGGATATCGTTAACACAACGAAAAATGTTAATTCTGAGGCTAAGGAGGAAAACCTTTTCACCAGTACTTTTCATCGGGAAAATCTTCCTACTCATACTTTGAGTGCTTATTATGATGTAAAGCTAGATTCACTAGGAAAAAAATTAAGCATTGCCGGAAATTTTTATAAAAATAATTCTGATACTGAGGTTAATTTTTCTACGTTGAAGTACTCCAATCAATCTATTGAAGATGTTAGAACTATTTCCATTGTTGCACCACAAATCTTTTCTGCACAAGCAGATTTAGAACTTCCGTTTTCTTTTGGAACTATTGAAACCGGGGTAAAATTCAATCAGTTTAAAAACACTTCGTACTTACAATATCTTACCCTTATATCCGGGCAATATATACCTGATCCGTTAAGAGCGAATGTTTTTCAATACAAAGAAGAAAACTACGCAGGGTATGTAAGTTTTTCAAAGTCTTTTGGAGAGCATTGGGAAACCAAAGCTGGCATTCGCTATGAAAATACAAATGCAGAAAGTTTTACGCCCTCTTCCAATACGGATAATCAATATAATTATGGACAGTGGTTTCCCTCTGCTTACATTTCTTATAAGGAAGATAAAAATGTATTCAGTTTTTCATATTCCAGAAGAATCAACCGTCCGAGTATGAGCAACCTTAATCCGTTCCGCTGGTATTCAAACCCGTATTCATATTCTTCAGGAAATCCTCTGCTTACGCCTGCCTACATCAACAATTGGGAACTGGGATATACCTTTAACAATAAGCTATCAGTAAGTGCTTATTACCTGAAAATGAAAAATGCATTCGGTCAGATTTCCAATATAGACGGATTATCACAAATCAGTACTTATCTGAATTATTATAATAACGATTTTTGGGGTATAAACGCCTCTTATACCGATACTTTCTTCAAATTCTGGGAAGCCAGCGTTTCCATGAATGCATCTCTTCAAAACTCTAGCGTATTTGGTATTGAGGCAGATCCAAGGAAAGGAAGTTCATTCAGTTACTCTATTAACAATACTTTTAGCCTGAACAAAGAAAAAACTGTTTCTTTATTTGTGAATTTTGATCACAGCCTCCCTTACATAAATGTGAATTCTTATTTTCACAACTTTCCGGAGCTAGCGTCTGGATTAAAAATCTCCCTCATTGAAAAAAAGTTGCAGATCAATGTAACTGTTACCAATATTTTTGCTCAGAGATTTCGTGGTGACATGTATTTTAAAGATAACAGCCAGCATTTTGACAATTACTGGGATGGAAGAAGCTTTCGATTAAGCGCCACTTATACCTTTGGAACAGGCAAAAAGAGCATCAACAAAAAGAACATTAAGTTTGAGGAGAAAGATAGGGCACAATAGTTTTCAGAGATAAAAAATTACTAAAAAAGCTATTTTTGAAAATTATTCCGTAACAATTTTTCATTTTGTGCGTCTAACTGATTAGTTGTAAAAAACATTATGAAAAAAATTATATTCGCTTTATCGCTTATAACCTCTGTGTGCGTTTTTTCACAGGAGAAAAGCAATAATACAACCAATGAAAAACAAATTGAAGGGGTTGTCATCACCAAAACTAAAAAAGCCGTTGAACAAAAAGCAGATCGTACCATTTTTGATTTTTCTGAGCAGCCTCAGCTGAATAATGGAAATGTTCTGGAGGGGCTTAAAAAACTTCCTGGACTGGTAGCCACCGATCTTGCAGGAATGATGTATCAGGGAAAGATACTGGATGTTTTCTTAAACGGAAGACCTTTGAATATTACATCCAATGATCTAAATGCATTTCTAGAGGGAATGCCGGCTAACTCAGTAGACAAAATTGAAGTGATTACCCAGCCGGGAGCAGAGTTTCCTGCTACTTCAGGGGGTGCCATCATGAATATCATCACCAACAAAAATGCTAATAAATATTTAACAGCTACTTATTCCGGGAATTACACATTCACCAATTATGATAAGTTCAGAAGCAGAACAACCAATTCTATTAATCTGAATGCTAGAAATAAGCTTTTCGGATGGCAGCTTAACGTAGGACAAAACTATCGTGAAACGATGTTGAGCTCTCAACAAGAAAATATACTGGATACCAATTCAGATAGATTAGCCCGTGGTTACTTTGCAAAAGCAGGTGCTACTTTTGATCTTGGACAGGACAGGTTATTATTGAACTACGATATTTACCACAATAATAATGACAACTATACTTTAAGTAGTGGTATTGCTAATATTCTTGTGAGCGCAAAGCCTAATGTATACAAAGAGGGGCTTTTTGATGCTTATGATGCGGCAAATACAAACAATGTAAGACAAGAGGCTGTTGTAACGTACCAAAAACGTTTCTCTGATAAATCTCAAAAATTAGATTTCCAGTTTGGTTATACAAAATCCAACAGTAAGTTTGGGCAGGACAACTTCTACCAAAAAGGAAAATTCACCAATGACAATACACCTTTTAATTATTTCAGAGGGAATATCATTAACAATCAATCGGATATGAGAATAGCCAATTTTAAGGTAGATTATTCTCAGCCTATAAAGCTTCTTGATGGTGGAAAAGTAAGCCTGGGAGGATT
Organism: Chryseobacterium sp. SIMBA_028; assembly: GCF_046535285.1. Classification (NCBI taxonomy): domain Bacteria; kingdom Pseudomonadati; phylum Bacteroidota; class Flavobacteriia; order Flavobacteriales; family Weeksellaceae; genus Chryseobacterium; species Chryseobacterium sp. SIMBA_028. The sequence continues at coordinate 105,946 of NZ_JAWRWZ010000011.1, forward strand.
ATATGAAAGACAGGATTATGATACAGAAAGTTTTGGACTTACGAACCTTGAATATCAGAGACAAACAGCATCAACCTATTTGGAGTTTCAGGCTAAGCTGAAAAAATTTGACTTCACATTAGGGTCACGTTTTGAAAACTATGATATTTCTGGGGTTACAAGGTATTTTGATAAGGATGATAAATTGGTTCAGGCTGACTTGCTTCCTTTCAATAAGTTTAAGTTCTTTCCTAATGCCAGCATTCAGTATAATATGATGAGTCAGGTATATGTAGCGGCTAATTATAACAGAAAGATCAGTTTACCGAGTATTTCCGCCCTAAACCCAAATAACACAACATTTGGCGGTCCCAATACGCAAATAACCGGTAACCCGAATCTACAGCCTACTATTTTTGACAATTATGAACTAAAGGTTTCTGCTTTTGATTATGCATTTATTGGCTATAGTGTAAGTTCAGCAACCAATCAGGTTGCGCAGATCGTTAGAAAAAGTGGAAATAACTTATTTAATCAGCAGGTTAACATATCCAACATGAAGATTCATAACTTCAATGTGGGACTTCCTATTCCGTTCATGCTTTTCAGTAAACCATTGAGTGAGGTGATGAAATTTAATTTTAATCCTGATAAAATCAACTTTATGTATCTGTATGCGGGATATCAAAAGCATGAAATTGACAATCTTAACAATAAAGGTTTCTGGATATTCAACCTTATGACTCAATTGATTCTTCCTAAGGGTATCAACATGAATGTAAATTACAGTTATGTAACGGCAAAAGGAGGGTACTTCTATTTTACGGCTGATAAACCGTTTAATAACTCCCTAAATATTACATTGACTAAAAAGTTTATGGATAAACGTTTGAGTGTTTCCGTATTTGCTAATGATATTTTCAACAGCCAGGTGACGCAGGCTTACTCTAATCTGCCAGCCAGCGAATCTGTATTACTAAGAACCAAGTATGACTCAAGAAACTTTGGTATTTCGATCAACTATAAAATTCCTACCAAGAATAAGCTGGCCAAGGAAGATGCTAGTATCTTAAACCAACCTAAGAAAGAGGATAATGGAGGCGTAATGCAGCAAGGACAATAGATTTACATGATAAAATAAACCAAAATGAGGCTGTAATAGTTTTACAGCCTCATTTTTTATTTCATGAATTTCATCAGAAATCATCTAAAAATCTATCGTTTGAAATCTCCAGTCCAGTGTATCAACAAGTGTTATCTGGTCTAAGGTTATAGGAAGATCCGTAATTATTTTCAAGGTCTGAAGTGCCATCATACTTCCTATGATTCCAGGTAAAGCTCCAAGAACACCCAAGCTATCACAATCCGGCACCTCTTCATCAACAGGAGGTTCTGGAAAAAGATCTCTCAAGTTTTTGCTTCCCAGATGATTGAAGACCGCCATTTGTCCGGAGAACCCTAAGATGCTTCCGTACACCAATGTTTTTTTCAGTACTACACAAGTATCATTAACCAAATATCTGGTGGAGAAATTGTCTGATCCGTCCACAATAATATCATATTGGGAGAGTATCTCTGAAGCGTTAGTTGCATTAATTTTCTCTTCAATACCTATCACTTCTACCTGATGATTTAGTTTTTTTACAAAAGTCTCTGCGCTTTTTACTTTCAGCATTCCTACTTTCTTCTCATTATGGATGATCTGGCGGTTCAGGTTATGAAGCTCTACATGGTCAAAGTCAGCAAGGGCTAAAGTTCCAACTCCTGCAGCCGCTAAATATTGGATCACGGGACTTCCCAATCCGCCGGCTCCTATGATAAGAACTTTGGAAGCCATAATTTTCTTTTGCCCCTCTAACCCAATTTCATCAATAAAAATCTGTCGGCTGTATCTTTTAAAAATATCTTCGCTTTCCATTTTGAATAGTATAGTTTAAAATCCACGGTACACGGAATCCCAATCTTTCATTACAGGATCATAGCCGGACTGTTTAATCATATTCCTTATCTCTTCCATACTTCGTTCGTCACTGGTCTCAAATTGTTCCAGAGATTCTTTATCTACAGAGTAGCCTCCCGGATTGGTTTTTGAACCGGCACTCATTGCCGTGGCACCTAGTGATACGATATGGTTTCTGAAGACTTCATTTTCCCTTGTGGATATTGATATTTCAAGATCTTCATTCCAAATTCTGTAGGCACAGATCAATTGCAGTAAGTCTTTATCTTCCATGATAAAATTAGGTTCAATAATTCCTTCTGCCGGTCTAAGCCTTGGAAAGGATACCGAAAACTTGCTTTTCCAGTATTGCTTCTGGAGATAATCGATGTGAAGAGCATTGAAAAAGCTATCCACACGCCAGTCTTCCAATCCAAGCAAAACACCTAAGCCCATTTTATGAATGCCGGCTCTGCCAATTCTGTCAGGGGTATCCAAACGAAAATGAAAGTTTGATTTTTTACCCTTTGGATGGTATTCTTTGTATACTTCCTGATGATAGGTTTCCTGATATACCAATACGGAATGCACTCCCTCTTCATGAAGAAGTCTGTATTCTTCTTCTTCCAAAGGTTGAACTTCAATGGAAATATTGGAAAAATGAGGTCTTAGTAAACGAACAGCGTTCTTAAAGTAAGGAACTCCCACTATTTTATTGGCTTCTCCACTCACCAGTAAAACATGATTAACACTCATTGACTTCAGAACGGAGGCTTCAATCATTAATTCTGAATCGGTAAGGGTTTTTCTCCTTAAATTATTATCCAAACTGAAACCACAATAGGTGCATATGTTCTGACATTCATTACTGAGATACAACGGAGCGTATAACTGAATGGTTTTTCCAAAGCGTTTTTGGGTAAGAGATCGCGTCATCTTTGCCATCAGTTCCAATTCCTGTGAGGCTGCCGGTGAAAGCAGATTCAAAAAGTCTTCCAGTGTTTTATTCTTTTTCTGAAGACTGTTCTGAACATCAAATATACTTACTTTTTCAAGTCTAGCTTTTATCTCATCCCATTGGTATTGTTCAAAAACATCTTTAAAGCTATTCATCATGTTAATTGTTATTCGAATAAAAATGAGGTTAATGGGCTTGAAGCTTCTGCATGATTGGCTATTGCGCCTAATCCTGACTCAAATGCTCTTCTTCCTGCAATGACTCCTTCTTTAAAGGCAACAGCCATGTTCACCGGATTTCTGGCCACTGCAATTGCTGTATTAACAAGAACTGCATCGGCTCCCATTTCCATTGCTTTGGCGGCATCAGATGGAGCTCCTATTCCTGCATCTACCACAACCGGAACTTTACTTTGGCTGATGATAATCTCTAAAAAGTCTAATGTTCTTAATCCTTTATTAGTTCCGATGGGTGCCCCCAAAGGCATTACTACCGCAGTTCCTGCATCTTCCAGACGCTTACACAAGACCGGATCAGCATGAATGTATGGCATTACCACAAATCCCAGCTTTGCCAATTCTTCCGTTGCATAAAGGGTTTCAATAGGATCTGGTAATAGATATTTTGGGTCTGGATGAATTTCAAGCTTTACCCAGTTGGTTTCCAGAGCTTCTCTTGCTAATTGCGCTGCCAATACAGCTTCTTTAGCAGTTCTTGCTCCTGAGGTATTGGGTAAAAGATGAACTTTTGTATCTCTTAATGAGTCCAGAAGATCGTCTTCAGCGGACTGGGCATCGATTCTTTTCAAGGCCATCGTTACCATATTGGTTTCTGATGCAACGACGGATGCAGCCATATCCATAAGGCTTCCGAACTTTCCTGTCCCTAAAAACAGTCTTGATTCAAAGGTTCTGTCTGCTATTATTAATTTTTGATTATGCATATATCATTGCTTTTTTAAATTCATTAATGATGGAGGGTTGAGTCGTAATATGTCCTGAAACAGCTACTCCATAAATCCCAATCTGCCGTAGACGGGTAATATCTTCAAGGGCAACACCGCCAATGGCAAATATCTTGGGGGTTTCTGTTGATTTTTCCTGAAAATGGTTAATAATTTCCTGATATCCCTCAAATCCCAGAATAGGACTGAGTTTTTCCTTGGTAGAGGTAAACCTCAAGGGTCCTAAGCCTATGTAATCACATGATTCGTTTATTCTTTGGAGTACGTCAGAAAGTGTATTAGCTGTTCCTCCAATAATTTTACTTCCACCTAAAATAAGCCTTGCTTCTTCAATAGAACCATCATTCAATCCTAAATGAACACCGTCAGCCTCTATATTTTTTGCCAAATGAACATGATCATTGATGATACAAACTGCCTGATATTTTGAACAAAGTTGTTTTGAGATTTCGCAAAGGCTGATTAATTCATTTTCAGGGGCATTTTTCCAACGGATCTGTACCCATTTTATTCCGTTATCCAAAGCTTTACGAATATTGAGTTCCTGCTCCTGAAACGTATTTCCCTGTGATATGTATTGTAGTTTTTCCATAGTTACTATGCATGTGTTCCCAGTAAAGAGGGACTGCTTTTTAAAAATTTTTCTATATATAATTTCCCTTTTCTACAGGCAGCTTCCAGATTTTCACCTTTAGCGAGTTCCCCTGCAATTGCCGAAGACAAAACGCATCCAGATCCATGTTTTGGATGGTATACAAAATCTCCGTTGCTTGGGGCCAGCAAGGTTTCAATTCCGTCTTCAACTAAAACATCCGTTCCTAAAAGGTCTTCTCTATGTCCTCCTTTGATAAGCACTGAACAGGAATTTTCTTTTGACAGAAGATCATTATCCTTTAAAACACTGTATTCATTATAGTTAGGCGTAATTAAACTGATCTCGTCTACTCTGTTTTTCAATAAGGGAAGTGTTTTAAGGTTGAAAAAAGTAAATTCTGACGTACTCTTCAATACGGGATCCCAAACAATTTTAGCATCAGCACGACAAGCCTTAACTGTGTTGATAATTTCAATCAGAAATTCAGCATCTTTTACAATTCCAATTTTCACAACGGAAACTGGATAATGGCTCATCAATACATTAATTTCCCTGACAATCTCATCTATGGATCTCCATTCCAGGCTAAGACATTGAGAAGCTGTCTGTAAGGTAAGGGCTGTACATATTCCCAATCCCATTACTTTTATTTGTTCCAGCGTTTTAATATCTGATAACAAACCAGCTCCTCCACTTGGATCAAAACCAGCAATGCTTATAACGAAGGGATATTCTTTCTGCATTCTTTAAAAACTTTTAAGGGTTCATTACTTTCCCAAATTGCTCCTAATAAGGCCACTCCGTCTACTCCAGCCTCAAAAGCTTCGTGAATATGATCAGCACCAATTCCTCCCAGGCCAACCAATTTTACCTCCGGATTATTTCTTTGCCTTACACTATCCATTACCGTTGAATCAGCACCATATCCTTTTTTGGAAATACTCGGAAATAATGGGCTTATAAAGGCGTATTCCCATTCTTTTTCCAACATATTATAGGCTGTAATGTCATGCACAGAGGTTGAAATAATATTTTCAGTCATCCATGTCTTGTACTTGCCTTGCCTTCGATCTTCTTCTCTAAAATGAAATCTGGAAATATTGTAATCTTTTCCAACCTCATAATGAGTATGCAAAATCAATTGAGCGGAAAAAGAGTCATCAATGCTGTTTATAAAACCCGTCATCTCTTCTCTATTGATCCAGGGCTTTCTGATATGAAGCAGATCCAGGCCCTCATTAAACATTTGATTAATAATCTCAGGTTCATTGGGAATTATTGTTTCAGGAGTGATAACAAGGATCATATATAAATTTCCTTTCCTTTTTCGATAAACTCTTGTGATTTATCCAGCATTCCTTGTTCTGCAGACTCTCTAATTTCCTGCGTAATCTTCATGGAGCAGAACTTTGGCCCGCACATAGAACAGAAATGGGCAATTTTTGCTCCGTCAGCAGGAAGGGTTTCGTCATGATAAGATCTTGCCGTATCGGGATCTAGTGAAAGATTGAACTGATCTTCCCATCTGAATTCAAATCTGGCTTTACTTAATGCATTATCTCTATATTGTGATCCGGGATGTCCTTTTGCTAAATCTGCTGCATGAGCGGCTAACTTATAGGTAATTACGCCCACTTTTACATCATCTTTATTAGGAAGTCCTAAGTGCTCTTTTGGTGTTACATAACAAAGCATGGCACAACCGAACCATCCTATCATTGCGGCTCCAATTCCAGATGTGATATGATCATAACCCGGCGCAATATCTGTAGTTAAGGGACCTAAGGTATAAAATGGAGCTTCCTGACATTCTTCCAATTGCTTTTCCATATTTTCCTTGATCATGTGCATGGGAACGTGTCCGGGACCTTCAATCATGACCTGTATATTATGTTTCCATGCAATTTTTGTAAGCTCACCTAAGGTCTCCAGTTCTGCAAACTGAGCAGCATCATTGGCATCAGCAATAGAACCAGGACGAAGACCATCTCCCAGAGAAAAAGCTACATCGTATTTCTTCATGATCTCGCAAATCTCTTCGAAATGAGTGTATAAAAAGCTTTCTTTATGATGGAAAAGACACCATTTCGCCATAATGGATCCCCCTCGGGAAACAATTCCTGTTACTCTGTTTGCTGTTAAATGAATATATCGTAGCAGAACTCCGGCATGGATTGTAAAATAAGACACTCCTTGCTCTGCCTGCTCTATCAAGGTATCTCTAAAAACTTCCCATGTCAGATCTTCCGGCACTCCTTTTACCTTTTCCAATGCCTGATAAATGGGAACTGTACCTATGGGAACCGGACTGTTTCTGATGATCCACTCTCTGGTTTCATGAATATTCTTTCCTGTTGAAAGATCCATAATGGTATCAGCTCCCCATCGGCATGCCCAAACGGCTTTCTCCACTTCTTCGTCAATACTTGATGAAACAGCACTGTTTCCGATATTGGCATTGATTTTCACTAAAAAGTTTCGCCCTATAATCATAGGTTCGCTTTCCGGATGATTGATGTTGTTAGGAATGATAGCTCTTCCGGCTGCAATTTCATCTCTTACAAATTCTGGAGTAATCTTATTTTTTGGAGTGTTGGCTCCAAAACTATTTCCGACATGTTGAAAAGACATCTCTTTTGAAACGGTTTCCAGTTGTTCTATACGCTGATTCTCCCTGATGGCTACATATTCCATTTCAGGGGTAATGATTCCTTGTTTTGCGTAGTAAAGCTGAGTCAGCTCTTTTCCATTCTTTGCCACCTTAGGTTTATGATCATAGGCGAAACGTAATTCGTCAAGTTTTGTATCTGCCAGACGAGCTTTTCCGTATTCTGATGTAATGCCGTCCAGAATATTAACATCTTTTCTATCGAGAATCCATTGCTCCCTTATCCTTGGAAGACCTTTTTGAATATCAATTTCTGCATTTTCGTCAGTATAAGGCCCTGAAGTATCATAAACCGTTACCGGTGCATTTTCTTCAAAACCGCCTTTGCTAAGCTTTGTAGGGCTAAGCTGTATTTCGCGCATTGCTACATTGATAGGATGAATTTTTCCTTCAACGTAAATTTTCTTTGAGTTCGGAAATGGCGAACACGTAATTGAATGAGCCATAAATATTGGTATTAAATATGAATTAACCGCCCTGAGTGGCAGTAATGATTAAAACTGAATCTTGATCCTTAAGAAATGTCTCTGCCCAGGCGGACAGCGGAATGATACGATTGTTGAGGGCTACAGCAATTCCTTTCTTTTTTCCGGGTAATTCCATAGCCAATAGTGCTTCCAGATTTTCAGGAAGTACATTAAATGTTTTTCGGGTGTGGTTGATTATAAGTTCCATTCCTAATATTTTAAATATACTTTAGGAATGGCCGTTATTGTACAATAGAATGTACAGCAAAAGTCACCTACTTTTCCCTACGCTGGTATGATCCAGATCAGGTTCAAAGGGTAAAGTCTCAGTCTGTAGATAACAGACACCCCTAAAGTATGGGACGAAGTTAGTTATTTTTTCAGAATAGGCAAAATTCAATTTTTGCAAAGAATAGAAAAAGCCGGAAATAGTACTATTTCCGGCTTTTTAATCTGAATAGCAATGAATTGCTATTTTCTAATTATTTTTTTCTGTTGTTGCGATCCGTCTTTCATCTCAAGAATCATCATATAGATTCCTTGTGAAAGATTACTTAACACAAGTACAGATTGTGGATTTTCTATTCTTTTGATCAGTTTTCCTGCAACATCTACAATCTTTATAGATTTTACTAACTCCGGTTTGTTGATATTGACATTGTCTAAGAAAGGATTTGGATAAACCTCTACAGATTTTTTAGCTTCTGTTTCTGCTGTACCAAGGCAACCTGACCCTATTGTTGCCGTTACTTTTGTTCTTTCTGATTCGCAATTTATAAGTACTTTCCAATTATAAAAATATCTATAGGTACCAAAAGAGTTATTTCCTCCTGAAAATGCTGACGTAATACTGCCTATTCCAGGTAGTACATATGGATAACTGAATCGCTCTCCTGAAGCTTCCATAAGAAGTTTCGACACCCCCGAAGAAGCAGTTATCACTAATCTATAGCCACTTCCCGCCGGTATGTTAAAATCAAGAGGAATGGTATTTACCACCCCATAGTTCAATACATTAACATTGGCTATTTTACTCTGTAACTCAACACCTGCTGAGCTTTTCAAAACAAGCTTTACAAGTCCTGTAGTACTGGTATTATGAATAGGATAAATATCTACAGATTTCAGTGTAAAATCTCTCTCAGCATTAAATACTAATCCATTTTCATAAGTAAGATCCTCCACTAAGGAATAAGGTGTAGACTTACCAATAGTACCAATACTTTCAGTAGAGGTACCTGCCCAATAATCTTTTGTTGAGGAAATAAGAGGAGTAACAAAATTGTTTCCTGTTCCTACCTTGTTTCCTCCTGTTTGTTCATCATACCATGCTATTTGAGATCCTTGTGCTGCAGTCGCAGATAATGTCATTGAAGCTGGTCCTATACATGTTTCAGCACCTACTGTAGATGTAATTGCTGATGGCTCGCACATTGTTAAAAATGCTTTGGCCTGTGTCCAGTTACCTTTTTCTGTAGATGAACATCTTGAGCGTAACCAGACATAATATACAGTTCCCGGCTGCAATCCGGATAAAATTGAATAAGAAGAACCCATTACTCCTGAAGCACTTGGTATAGAAGATGATGCAGGAGCAAGATCAGAAGTTGAATAATAAATATCATAGCCTTCATTAGGAACAACAGCCGGCTGTGTCCACGAAATTTGGGCTGCATTTTTTGTAATATTATTTACTCCAACAGAAAGAGGCGGTTTACAAGCTGACGGAGTCCAACTATAAGTTAATCCATCATCTGGCATTCCTGGTACTCCATTTGCTGTACTGAACGCCTGTCTGCTATTACTTAATCCTCCGGCATGAGAATTTGCAAAAGCTGTTGTTTCATTACTGATTCGATTGTTAAAGTCTGAAGTATTAACTCCTCTTAGACCTATCTCAGGACCAGCTTCATCAGTAATCAAACCTGAGCCTCTAACATAATCTCCTTTTTTATAAACAACGGCTATTGTTCCTGTTTCCTTAAGACGAATCTGGAAAGAAAATGCATAGACAGTTGTAGAAGTATATATTTCTTTCTTTGGTTTAAAGTTCTCCCACTGAATAACAACTTCTCTATTAGGCGCTGTTCCTACAACATCCCAGGTCAGACTTCCTGTCGTACCATTGATATTATAAACAGCATCAATATCCCTTCCCCACGCAGAAATAGCGCCCTGATATCCCATTACACCGGAAATCGGCCAATACGTAGTAGAGCCCGGAGCTATCCCGAATGTTACAAAACCATTTGTTGATACATAAAGTGACGAATAATTTACACCATTAAAGTTAAAATCAAACGGAAGGTTCAGTGGAAAAACACTACTATCCAATGGATTCATTACAGAGGGTGTTCCAATAACCGTCCCAAGAATAAGTGGATTATAAGTTCCTGATGATTGTGAAAAAATGTAAGAATTTACCTGTGCATATGCTATGTTACAAATTCCAAGAAAAAAAGCGCAACTGAGCATAGCTTTTCTCAGTCTGTAAAGGTTTTTCATAAAAGTGTTTATATTAATCGCTACAAGATATAACTTTTATTAAAAAAACAAACCCACAAATAGATTAACTGCATAAAAAAAACACCATACAAGGTGTTTTTAAAAATATTTTAAATTTTTTACTCTTCACAAGCTCTCCAAATAGCATCATTCTGAGGAACGGGAGCTATAATTTCAATGTTTTCTTTTGTGACAGGATGAATAAATTCCAATTTTCTGGCATGAAGATTAATTCCTCCATCCGGATTAGAACGTGGGGATCCGTATTTAAGATCTCCTTTGATCGGAATTCCTGTTTTGGATAACTGAGCTCGTATCTGATGGTGTCTTCCTGTTTCAAGGTCAATTTCAAGAAGCAAATAATTATCCAGCGTCTTTATCACATTGTAAGTAAGAATAGCTTCCTTTGCTCCTTCTGTAGCCTTAGGAAAAACGATGGCTTTATTATTCTTTTCATTTTTCTTTAAATAATGAACCAACCTCTGAGTCTGGGGAATCATTTCTTTTCCCACAACAGCCCAATAGGTCTTTTTAACCTCCCTATTTTTTACCATTTGGGTAACACGTGAAAGTGCCTTGGAGGTTTTAGCATAAATTACCAGCCCGGAAGTGGGACGGTCTATACGATGAACTAAACCGAGAAAAACATTTCCCGGTTTAGCATCTCTTATTTTTATAAAATTCTTTATTGATTCTAATAGTGATTCATCACCTGTCTTGTCACCTTGTACAAGCTGGCCGACTTTTTTATTAACCACCAGAAGATGATTATCTTCATATACAATCTGCTCCTTCATAATTCTTCAGTCTATCTTCTTCTATTAGACAATGAAAGGATAATACCCCCCAAAAGACCAATAGTCTTCAGTGCAGAAAGTTTTGAGTCTTCCGGTAAAAACGCTCCCACTACACAAATTCCCGCAGCAGCATACATTGCATACATAAAGTTTTTATTGGTAAGCAAAGGTGCCTGAACAAAGAAACTGGCTCCTATCAGGACATAAAAAACTTTTCTGGAAAGCAAATGATTAATTTCCGGAGAAAATAAATTAAACCAACCTACAGCAAGACAGATTAGTGCTCCAATGGATAGCATCCCTTGGATGGATTGTTGATTCTGCATAAATTAGTAGCTTTCGTTTTCGTTTGGAAATTCAACAGTCTTTACATCTTTCACATATTGAGCCACCGCTCCTGTAATTTCAGTGTAAAGATCAAGGTATCTTCTTAGGAACTTCGGACTGAATCCTTTGTTCATTCCTACCATATCATGATATACCAAAACCTGCCCGTCACAGTCTGAACCAGCTCCAATTCCGATAGTAGGAATAGAGATACTTTCTGTTACTCTTTTGGCAAGTTCTGCAGGAATTTTTTCCAGGACAACAGAAAAACAACCCAATTCTTCTAAAAGCTGTGCATCAGCGATCAGCTTTTCAGCTTCAGCCTCTTCTTTAGCTCTTACTTTATAGGTTCCGAATTTGTAAATAGACTGTGGTGTTAACCCCAAGTGCCCCATTACAGGAATTCCGGCATTGATAATTTTTTTGATTGATTTTGAAATTTCTTTTCCTCCTTCAATCTTTACCGCATGAGCCCCTCCTTCTTTCATCATTCTTACCGCAGACTCCAATGCTTTTTCAGGATTACTCTGATAAGTTCCGAAAGGTAAGTCTGCCACAACCAAAGCTCTGTCAGTTCCTCTTACCACACTTTGAGCATGATAGATCATCTGATCCAGTGTAATTGGCAATGTAGTTTCAAAACCAGCCATTACATTTGCAGCAGAATCTCCAATCAAAATAGCATCTACTCCACCTGCATCTACCATCTTTGCCGTGGTAAAATCATAAGCAGTAAGCATAGTTATTTTTTCCTTGTCGAATTTCATTTTACGCAAGGTTTCAGTCGTAACTTTTTTAATTTCAGAGTGAACAGACATAATTTATCTATTTTTTAAAAGTTAAAAAGTCGGCCTTTGGCCGACTTAAGTTTTGTATGATTTTTATAAAACTACGTGACCGAGTTTCATGAGTTTATCGTGATTTAGAATCTTGATATTTCTCCCATCGACTTCAATCAGGCTATCCTGTTTGAACTCGGAGATTAATCGAATGGCACTTTCAGTAGCAGTACCAATAATATTTGCAATTTCCTCTCTTGTTAAAGAGATTTTGATAAAGCCCTCAGGATCTACTCCCAGCTTCTGTTCCAAAAGCAGTAATATTTCCGCCAGTCTTTCTCTTACCGTTTTCTGGGCAAGGAAAGTAATGGTGTTGGAAGATTCTCCTAATTCGTATGAAATTTTTTGAAGCATTACGAAAGATAATTGTGGATCTACTTCCAAAAGATACATGAAAATATCTGCTGGTAAGAAAACACATTCTATATCTGTCATTGCTTCTGCTTTGGCTTGGAAATTCTCCCCGCAAAGCAAAGAACGATAGCCGATGATATCCCCCTCTTTGATAAATCTTAAAATCTGATCTTTCCCAAAAGCTCCTGATTTTGAAAGTTTGGCAGCCCCTTTTTCCAGAACAAAAACTCCTCTAGGAGTTTCTCCATCCTCGAAGATGGTATCATGTTTCTGAAAACTCAGTCTTTTTTTGCCATTAATGTACTTTTCAAAATCTGCGCTAGAAAGTCTTTCCTTAAATGATTTATCATTAAAAACTCTGGCGAACCTCTCTTCAATTGCTATCTGTTGTTCCTGCGGCATTTTATATGATATTTATCACAAAAATAGAACTTTTTAACGCGATAAACAAAAAAAATTGTTATAATTTTGTAGTTCAATATTTTATGGGGTGAGCGAGAACTGTTTTCATTGTGGTCAAGAGATAGAAAAAGAGAGAATTCTGTTTGATGAAAAGACTTTCTGCTGCAATGGCTGCAAGTCTGTTTATGAAATCCTGAATACGAACAATTTAAGTAATTTCTACGAACTTAATAAAGGGGCAGGAATTCGTCCTGGTGATGAAAACTCTACCCAGTTCGATTATCTGGACACTCCGGAAATTTTCGATAAGGTGACTGATTTCTCTGAAGGAAACACCAGTCTTGTCACATTCAAAATCCCCGTAATTCACTGTTCTTCTTGTATATGGCTATTAGAAAGCCTTCATACCCTGAATCCTTATATTAAGTATTCACAAGTTAACTTTACAAGAAAGACCCTACAGATCTCATTCAATCATAACGATTTAAAATTAAGCGAACTAGCTAATTTTTTAACCAATTTAGGATACAGACCTGTTATCAGTCTTGAAACCGCTGAGAAAAATGTAGACCATCTGGATAAGTCTCTTCTTGTAAAATTTGCCATCGCAGGTTTTGCATTCGGAAACGGGATGTTTTTGGCATTTCCTGAATATGTGGGAGGAGAAGATTATTGGATGGAGCATTACAAAGGACTCTTCAGGGTACTGATGTTCTTGCTGGCCTGTCCTGTTGTCTTTTATTCTGCTTCAGATTATTACAAGTCTGCATGGTACGGATTAAAAAATAAGATCGTTAATATTGATGTCCCTATTGTATTGGGAATATTTGTTCTTTTTGGAAGAAGTATCTATGAAGTGGCTACAGATTATGGTCCCGGCTATTTTGATACCCTTTGCGGCCTGTTATTTTTCATGCTGATGGGTAAACTTTTCCAGAAAAGAACCTATAGTGCACTTTCTTACGACCGAGATTACAAATCTTTTTACCCTATTGCGGTAACCAAAGTAGACTTTGATGGAAAACAGGAAAACATTCTTCTTTCCGAAATAAAAGTTGGAGACAGAATTTTGGTTAGAAACCAGGAAATCATACCCGTAGATGCTATTCTTATCAACGGGGAAGGGAATATTGATAACAGTTTTATTACTGGAGAAAGTGAAAGTATCAGCAAACAGCCGGGAGACAAAATTTTCGCAGGAGGTAAACAAATAGGATCATCCTTAGAGCTTGAAGTCATCAAAGATGTAGATCAGAGTTACCTTACTCAACTTTGGAATAAGGAAGCCTTTAAAAAGCATGAGACAGGTCTCGATACACTGACCAATAACATCAGTAAATATTTCACATTCATCATTTTAGGCATTGCAGTTATTTCCGGAATTTATTGGGCTTTTATCGATTTAGAGAAGATGTTCCAGGTAATTTCAGCTATTCTGATCATCGCCTGCCCATGTGCCCTTGCATTGTCTGCACCATTCACTTTTGGACACATTATGAGGATTTTAGGTCGAAATAAATTCTACGTAAAAGATACCTTAACAATTGAAAAAATCGCCAAATTAGACACCATTGTCTTTGATAAAACAGGGACTATTACTCACAGAAAAAAATCAAGTATCAAATATAATGGCACCGAGATTCAGGAGTTTGATTTACTAAATATCAAAACATTACTGAAAAACTCAAACCACCCGCTTTCAAAGTCACTCTATGAATTCATAGAAGTAAATGATGATTATTTCACAGTGGAGAATTTCCAGGAAATTTCCGGAAAAGGTTATGAAGCCAGCATAAGAGGAAATGTTTACAAAATAGGTTCTGCCCGTTATAATAACCAGGAACCAAAGAATCTTGAAACCGCTGTTTATATCAGTAAAAATGATCAGTTTTTAGGTAAATTTATTTTCAAGAATGAATATCGTCCTAAACTAAAGGATCTATTTAAAAAACTTACCAACTACAAAATATTCATCCTGAGTGGTGATAACTCCTCAGAAGAAGTCCAGCTTAAGGAACTTATTCCTAACTATCAGGGAATGGCCTTTAACCAAAGTCCGGAAGACAAATTGAACTACATCAAAAATCTTCAGGATCAGGGCATGAAAGCAGCCATGCTGGGTGACGGTCTCAATGATGCTGGAGCGTTAAAGCAAAGCAATGTAGGTATTGCTATAGCAGATGACACCAACAGTTTCACTCCCTCATCGGATGTTATCATGAATGGAGAAAAAGTAGTCACCCTGGACAACTACCTGAATGTCTGCAAAGGCTCTATCACCATTGTGAAAATGACATTTATAATCAGTTTTCTTTATAATATTGTTGGGTTAAGTTACGCTGTTACAGGCCACATGCATCCGCTTTTTGCGGCAATCATCATGCCGGTCAGTTCTATTACGGTAGTTACCTTCACCACAGTTTCGACCTGGATACTGGGTCGCAAATACTTCAAAAAACGGGCTTAAACGCCCTTATTTAGACTGATTTTAAATTAGCTGAAATCGGCATTTCGTGATGAATGTCATTATTTTTCACTAAATTTGAACCCCGAAAATAGGTTAATTTTGTTGTCCAATGGATATTCTATATTTAATGATCGTCTGCAGTGTTTCTTTAGCTGCCATTTTCTTGGTCGTATTTATAGTGTATGCCAGAAAAGGACAGTTTGAAGATGATGAATCTCCTGCTGTCAGAATCCTTTTTGATGATGAAAGAGTCAAAGAAAAAGATGAAAATGGCGACAATGATAAAGACGAAAAAGAGATAGGAGAAAATAATAAAAATTGAGAAAAATAGTGAATAGTTGATATGGAAACACAAAAGTTTAGTTATGACAATAGTATTGTCCGTGCGTTCCTCTATGCGACCATCATCTTTGGTTTCATAGGATTTACGTTCGGGCTTACGGCGGCATTAATGCTTTTCTACCCTGAATTACCGGAATTCTTATTCGGTACAGATGATACAACCATTAATAGTTTATCATCAGGTAACATTCAAGGGTTAATAAACACTCATGGGGCATTTGGTTTTGGTAGAATCAGGATGTTGCACACCAACACCGTGATCTTTGCGTTCGTGTGTAATATTGTTTATGTTGGAGTGTATTACTCTACGCAAAGATTATTAAAAACAAGAATGTATAGTGATACATTATCTTGGATCCATTTTTGGACTTGGCAGTTTATGATCGTAGCTACGTTCATTACATTCTTTATGGGGATCAATACTTCTAAGGAATATGCTGAGCATGAATGGCCAATTGATATATTAATTGCAATATCTTGGATCATTTTCGGGGTTAATATGATTCTAACCATTTCAAAAAGAAGAGTAAGACACCTTTATGTAGCCATTTGGTTCTATCTTGGTACTTGGGTTGCAGTAGCAATGCTTCATATCTTCAACAATCTTGAAGTTCCATTATCTTTCACTGGCTGGAAATCTTATTCTGCATATGCAGGAGCAAAAGATGCCATTGTACAATGGTGGTATGGTCACAATGCAGTAGCATTCGTTTTGACAACTCCAGTTTTAGGTTTAATGTATTATTTCTTACCAAAAGCAGCAGACAGACCGGTATTCTCATATAAACTGTCTATTATTCACTTTTGGTCACTAATTTTCGTATATATCTGGGCTGGTCCTCACCACCTTCAGTATACAGCTCTTCCGGCATGGGCACAGGCAGTAGGAACAGGTTTCTCTATTATGCTTATTGCACCGTCTTGGGGAGGAATGTTAAATGGTCTTCTTACCTTAAGAGGAGCTTGGGATAAAGTAAGAGAAAATCCTATCCTTAAGTTCTTCGTAGTTGCTGTTACTTGTTATGGTATGGCAACGTTTGAAGGACCGCTTTTAGCAACTAAAAACATCAACAAAATTGGTCACTTTACTGACTGGGTTATTGGTCACGTACACTTAGGAGCTCTTGGATGGAATGGTTTCATGGCATTCGGGGTTATCTATTACCTGGTACCAATTATGTGGAGAACAAAAATGTGGTCTGTAAAATTAGCTAACTGGCATTTCTGGTTAGGGACATTAGGAATTATTTTCTATGCAGTACCAATGTATATTTCTGGATTCACACAAGGATTAATGTGGAAACAGTTCAACCCAGACGGAACATTATTATGGAAAAACTGGTTGGATACTGTAACGGCTATTATTCCTTACTTTAAAATGAGATTCTTAGGTGGTATCTTCTATATTTCAGGAGCTATCCTAATGATTATAAACGTAATTGCTACGGTAAGACAAGGATCATTCCAAAAAGAAGTTCCTGCAGAAGCACCAGCTTTAGCTAACATCGGAAACAAACGTAAAGAAGGAGAAGGATTCCACCTTTGGTTGGAAAGAATGCCAATGCTTTTAACAGTATTATCATTATGTACAATTTCAATTGGAAGTATGGTAGAAATTATCCCTACCCTATCCCTTAAGAAAAGTGTACCTACTATATCCGCAGTAAAACCTTATTCTCCGCTTGAATTAGAGGGTAGAGATATCTATATCCGTGAAGGGTGTAATGCATGTCACTCTCAGATGATCAGACCGTTCAGAGATGAGATCACAAGATTCAACGGTAAGAACGGACAATACTCTAAAGCGGGAGAATTTATATATGACAGACCATTCCTATGGGGTTCTAAAAGAACAGGACCAGATTTACATAGAGAAGGAGGTAAAAACCCAAGTTCTTGGCACTACAAACACATGTATAACCCAAGATCTACTTCTGCAGGTTCCATCATGCCTCGTTACCCTTGGTTGATCGCTACTAACCTAGACAGATCAAAAATGGTAGATAAAATGAAACTGATGAAGAATACATTTGATGTACCTTATACAAAGGCTCAAATCGACTCTGCAGACAAGTGGGCAGACAACCAATCGGCAAAAATTGTAAAAGATATCTTCTCTGAAGCAAATGACTTGAAAGAGGCGTATGCTAAGAGACCTCAGGGAGAATTAGAGAAAAAAGAAATTGTAGCTCTTATTTCTTATCTTCAGAGACTGGGAACTGATATCAAGACAACTGAAATCAAAACAGCAAGTAATAACTAAAAACATTAAAAGGTTCATATGATTCCTCAGAACTTTAAAGATATATTATCCAATACTGAAAATGCTGGGTTTTACCAGACTCTGGCTCTGATTTTCTTTATGCTGTTCTTCGTAGCTTTGATAATCTATGTTTTTAGCAAGCCTAAAAAATATTACAAAGAAGAAGAAGAAGCACCACTTGGGGATGATGAAGATGACGATTTTAATTTAAAAAATTAAACTATTTTTATGAAACAAAGAACACCTGTTATCGTAAACATCTTAATAATAATCGGACTTTTAATCGTTTTTTATTATTTGTTTGTACAGAGCTACGCGTTCCTAGCTTCGCCTTATTTCTGGGGAACTGTGGTAATTGCTGGTATTCTAGCATACATCCACAGTGCTATTGGAGATTTGATTGAAAACAACAAATTCAAAACGTTATCTCCGGAAGAAAAAGCAGCTTATTTAGCTGAGAAGAAAATTCCTTTCTTAAAAAGAATGTACGATGCTGCATTCAAGAAGCAATCTGCTTCTGAAGAGAAAGATATCCTTATCGACCACGGTTTCGATGGTATCATGGAGTTGGATAACCAATTACCAAAATGGTGGGTAGGTTTATTCTATTTTGGGACTGCTTTTTGTATTGTATACATTGCAGCTTATTCTTTCACAGACTTCGCTCATCCATTAAGCGAGTATGAAAAAGAATACAAGGAGCAAATGGCAAGCATTGCGAAGTATGAAAGCGAGCAGCCTCCTGTAACGATTGAAACAGCTAAGTATTCAGCTGATAACATTACAGAAGGTAAAGAATTATTTAAAACAAACTGTGCATCTTGTCACAAAGAAGACGGTAGTGGAGGTATTGGTCCAAACCTTACTGATAACTACTGGATCAATATGCCAGAGAAGACTTTATTCAAAAATGTATTCCATATGGACTGGAATGGTTCTCCTACTAACCCTGCGATGAGAGCATTTGGTAAAAACGGAGAAGTTTCCGGAGCTGAAATTGAAAAGATTGCAGCTTATGTATACCATATCAACCAGGAAGTAGCACCAGTGACTCAGGCTCAAGGAGGAGCAGCTCCTCAAGGAACTGAAGCACATTGGGAAAAAGAATAATTTAGAAAATTAGAAACATATGAAAAAAACATAATTTGTTATTACCTTAAAAATAGTAACGAATTATGTTTTTTCTTTTTTAAACACCTTACTAATATGTCAGACATAGAAGAAATAGAAGTACGAGGCGGACAGGGACAGGTTCTGGACCCTGAGACTTACAGAGATTCTATCGGGACAATGGAGCAATCCGGTAAAAGAAGATGGGTATTCCCAAGAAAGCCTAAAGGGAAATATACCAACTATAGAAATCTTGTAAGCTATCTTTTATTAATTATTTACTTTGCATTGCCGTTCATTAAAATTAATGGCAATCCATTATTATTGTTTAATGTAATAGACAGAGAGTTTTTCATCTTTGGACAACCTTTCTATCCACAGGACTTTTTTATCCTTACTTTAGGTGCTATTGCATCCTTAATCTTTATTATTGTTTTTACGATTGCGTTCGGAAGAATTTTCTGCGGGTGGATATGCCCTCAGACAATTTTTATGGAATCTATCTTCCGTAAAATCGAATATCTGATTGAAGGTGACCGAAACAAGCAAATGAAGCTGGACAGACAGGAATGGAATAGTGAAAAAATCTGGAAAAGAAGCTTAAAATGGTTTGTTTATGTTGTAATTTCATTAATCATTACTCACTTTATGTTTATGTATATTGTGGGCTATGAAGAAGTCATTAAAATAGTTTCCGAAGGACCATTTGCACATCCTACCAATTTTATCGTAATGATTCTTCTTACCGCGGCATTTTACTTTGTATTTGCCTGGTTCAGAGAACAGGTATGTACATTGGTTTGCCCTTATGGCAGACTTCAGGGAGTGCTGATAGATAAAGACACAATCAATGTTTTTTATGACTTCAAAAGAGGAGAAAACAGATCAAAATGGAGAAAAGGAGAAGACAGAAAAGCGGCTGGTAAAGGAGATTGTATTGACTGTCATCAATGTGTGGTGGTATGTCCTACAGGAATTGATATCAGAGACGGACAACAGCTGGAGTGTATCAACTGTACAGCATGTATTGATGCCTGTGATGAAGTAATGGAAAAAGTAGGCCTTCCAAAAGGACTTGTAAGATATGCATCTGAAAACGAAATTGAGAAAGAAACTCAATTTAAGTTTACAGGAAGAATGAAAGGTTTCTCAGTATTCTTATTCTTATTGGTTGGATTCTTGGGATATCTTCTATACAGCCGTGGTGAAATGGAAGCTAAATTCATTAAACCGGCAGGTAGTACATTCTTTGTAAAAGAAGGAAAAATTATCAATACCTATAATTATACATTCTTAAACAAAACCAATGACAAAAAGATCGTTACCATTAAGGTAATAGATCCTGCTCATGGAGAAATCACATATAGTGCTTCAAGTAAGATACAGGTAGACAGAGACAAAATTTCCAAAGGGACTATCAATATTAGCTTCCCTGAGAATGAAATGAGGCTGTCTAAACAAAATATTACCATCGGGGTTTATGATATGAAAGGTAAACTCGTGGATTCTTACCAGACTTATTTTGAGGGACCATTCAAACTGCAATTTTAAATAGAAAAAATGAAGAACTTTAGTTGGGGACACGGTGTTGTAATTGCATTATTTGCATTCATAGTTTTTATATTATCCATGATGTTTCTTTTCCCGAACGGGCAGAAGAACTCAGAAATGGTAACAGATAACTATTACGAAGAAGAGCTACAATACCAGGATGTAATTGATGCCAAGAAAAGAGCTGACGAGTTACAGGAAAAACCTGTATACAGCCAGGAAGCTAATGGAATTAAAATCACTTTTCCAAAAGAATATAATAATTCTAATACTACGGTAAAATTTGTTTTAAACAGAACCGACGACCAGAATTTAGACATTAAAAAATCTGTAGAGCTTGATGCCAACCAAACATTTATGATCCCTGCACAGGTATTAAAAATGGGGAACTATACCTTAAGATTAAGTTGGACAAAAGACAAAACAGACTATAGAATGGATTATGATGTGATATGGAAATAGGACTTATTGTATCGGCTATTGCTTTAGGCTTTGCTTCCGGTTTTCATTGCATCGGAATGTGTGGTCCTATTGCTCTATCGATGGGATTAACCAAAAAACAAGCTGCCAATTTTTATCTTCAGAATCTCACCTATCAATTTGGAAGAATATTCACTTATTCATTATTGGGTGCACTCTTGGGGATTATTGGACAAGGATTTGAGATGGCAGGATTTCAGAAATATCTGACGATTACTGCAGGGGTTCTGCTTATTATCATGGCTGTATTTTCTTTTGGAGGGAAAGATTTTGCTTCAAAAATTCCATTTCTATCCAAGTTTTTGTATTCTGTAAAATTAAATTTGGGAAGATTACTTCAAAAAGCAGATTACCGCTCTAGATTTACAACAGGAATTCTTAATGGTTTCTTACCATGTGGAATGGTTTACATGGCTCTTACAGCAAGTCTGGCAGGAGGCGGAATAGGCCAGGGAGCTTTATATATGGCTTTATTCGGATTGGGGACACTTCCATTCATGTTTGCCGTTGTTTTGGCCGGAAATCTCATGAATCAGGCTTTTAGAATAAAAGTTTTAAAAGCAGTACCTGTGATTATGATCATTCTGGGAGGTCTGTTCATTCTGAGAGGTTTAGAACTTGGAATTCCTTATGTTTCTCCAAAGGCTGAATCCATGACCATTTCTAAAGATCCAAACGGAGCTGTTAATTGCCATTAATTAGAAATTAAAACAATATAACCATGAAGAAAACAATTGTCTTATTTTTAATAAGCCTGTTCACCCTGCAATCCTGCAGCATAAATACTGAAATGACTTATCATAAAGACTCGGCTTCATCTCTAATAACCGATATTGATACCCGAGAGTTTATGGCAGAAATGGAAGCGATGACACCTGATTCATTAAAGCAGGACAAGTTTAAGGATATGGATAGATTTCCAACCATATGGACAAGCATGTATGATCTTCTACAGAAAGAAGGGAAACTAAAGACGGAGAATCAGGACACCATTAGAATTCTTAAAAAGTTTTTCCTGAAATCTACAAAAGCAGATAATAAATCTGTCCCTGCTGGATTTTCCTTTAAAATGGATCATTTCACGCCAAATGACTATGAGTTAATTAAAAATTTTAATAAAGACGAGAAATTACCCCTTGATCAAAACTTCCTCAATACCTGGGATGGAAAAACACTCATCATTAATACCGATGTTTTCAATCTTAAAAATATTGAAGAAGCGCTCCAGTCGAAAGGATCAAAAGAAGAAACTGCCAATATGGAGGGGATGATGATGATGTTCTTCAAAAATATCGGAACTACTTTAAAGTTTGAAAATAAAATAAAATCAATCACCGGTAAACATGACTGGCTGAAACAGGTTGATGATTACTCCCTAAGGATACAATACGATCTGAAAACCATGTACGAAAAGGATCCTAAGCTTAAAAATGCTGATAAAAAAATAATTATCATAACAGAATAACAAAACCCACCGAAATTCGGTGGGTTTTTATTTGAGACTAAATAGATTAGTTTATAACATCAAATCTTGCATATTCTGCAATCTTCTTTGGAAGCTTAATTCCCTCCGCAGTTTGATTATTTTCCAGCAATGCAGCCATAATTCTTGGTAATGCCATTGCAGATCCGTTTAAGGTATGAACCAACTGAGACTTTCCATCTGCCTTGTAACGACATTTAAGCCTGTTAGCCTGGAATGTTTCAAAGTTAGATACAGAACTTACTTCTAGCCACATTTCTTGTGCAGCACTCCAAACCTCAAAGTCATACGTCATAGCCGCAGCAAAACCAGTATCACCACCACAAAGTCTTAGGACTCTGAAAGGAAGCTCAAGATCAGTAAGGATTTCCTTGATGTGCTCTACCATTTCCTCTAAAACAGCATAAGAGTTTTCCGGCTTTTCAATTCTTACAATTTCTACTTTTTCAAACTGGTGAAGACGGTTTAATCCTCTTACGTGGGCACCATAACTTCCAGCTTCTCTTCTGTAGCACTGAGAAAAAGCTGTATTCTTAATGGGAAGATCTTTTTCCTCTAGCAATACATCACGGTAAAGGTTGGTTACAGGAACCTCTGCTGTAGGGATCAGATATAGTTTATCTTCGTTGATATAATACATTTGTCCTTCTTTATCAGGCAGCTGACCTGTTCCAAAACCGGATGCTTCATTGACAACGTGAGGCGGGTTTACTTCTGTATATCCTTTTTCCACATTTTTATCCAGGAAATATTGAACCAAAGCTCTCTGCAATCTTGCTCCTTTTCCTAAATAAACAGGGAATCCGGCACCAGCAATCTTCACTCCTAGTTCAAAATCAATAAGATTGTATTTTTTTGCAAGCTCCCAGTGAGGGATAGCACCTTCACCAAGACCCTCCACTGTATGAGACTGGAAAATAGTTTCGTTATCATCAGCAGAAGCTCCATTTTTCACCAATTCATTGGGAATGTTTGGAAGTTGGTACAGAATATTTAATAATTCTGTTTCCTTAACTTCTAGCTGGGATTTCAATTCTGAACTCGACTCTTTGTACTGTGCTGTTTTAGATTTTGCTGATTCCGCTTCTTCTTTCTTTCCTTCTTTCATCAAAAGTCCAATTTCCTTGGAAATTTTGTTGATCTCGGAAAGCTGGGAATCTAATTCAAATTGGATTCTTTTTCTTTCTTCGTCAGTAGCAATAGCTTCGTCTACCAACTCAAGATTCTTGAATTGTCTTTTTTTAAGACCTTCTAAAACGCGTTCTTTATTGTCGCGTAAAAAATTGACTTGTAACATTTTATTTAGATGTTAAATATTAGATGTTTAGCTTAATATAAGCTAACAATTTTACAAATTTAAAATTATTTTACGATAGTTACGGTATTTATTGAATTTGGAGCATCAGCTTCCTTGGAAAATTTTTCTTTTCCATTATAAATAACCTTTGAAACCTGAAATAATGTAGGGGACTTACGGTATTGAATTTCCATTGTATCAACCTTACTTTCTGTTGTATTATTGACTGTCTTTCTTAGCGTAATCGTCATTCTTGAATTATAAGAATTCCCGGTTCCAGGATTACTAGGGCTTACAGAATCCATTCTTCTTCTCTTTGCTCCTGCAATATATTCCATATAAAACACAGAATCAGTTGTCATTTTTAGAGGAATACTTACCGGAGAATCATCTCTGGCTCCAAACATATCATTCACACTATAAGAAGTGTATGAACCCGTTTTTTTACTGTTCAATAAGTCCGGATTGGTATCTGACTTCATGTAGATATTCAAGATCTGATCAATTCTTTGTAAAGATTCTTCATCCTGACCACAACTTATCAGTGCAGAAACAATAACCAATATTCCAAAAACAATGTTTCTCATAACGCAAAGATACTTTATTTCAACTTTCTAAGATAAGAGAAAAATGAAAACATCATTAAAAATCCGACAAAAGTTAATGTAGCTCCCAAGGAATTAGCCATACCAACCACCCCTGACTGGGGAACCAAAAAGTATGAAAGAACAGCTAAAAGCAGCAGGGATAGAATAGAAAAAAAAGTATTCATTTTCATTAATCCAACTGCAGATAATAGATTTCCGTATAGGTTTCTCAATAACATGCTACCACAAAATACCCCTAGAAGAAGTGAGAAAACAAATGAGTTGTCAGTGTATTGTTCTCCAAAGAAAATACGGATGATGAAACTGCTGAAGAAGCATCCCACCATTAATATCAATAAGGATATAGGGATAAAAATTTTATAGTAGTTGATGATATAATTCTTCAGAAATGATTTATCACGGTGATTTTTGGCAAGAACCGGATAATCACTCTGCATAAAAGAAAGAGCTAAAAAAGTAATATTTGCGGGTATAAGCAATGCTACCTTATAATTGGCTACCACATTTTCATTTTTGAAAAAATTCAGTAAGAGAATGTCCGCCGAAAAAAAAGCATCTGACAATAAAGCAGTTATGGAAGCATGTAATGCAAAGCTCCAGATTTCTTTTTTTGTAAATTTTAATGATAGGCTTGAAACTTTTGGCAGTGGTCCTTTAAGCCAAAAAAGAGAAAGAAACGGAGCTATTGCATTGGCAATCAGATATCCGTACAAACCCCAAAATAGTGAGAAAACAATCATCATCAATAATCCTGAAATATTGACAACGTTATTTACCATTGCAAATTCCTTATT
Organism: Chryseobacterium sp. SIMBA_028; assembly: GCF_046535285.1. NCBI lineage: Bacteria > Pseudomonadati > Bacteroidota > Flavobacteriia > Flavobacteriales > Weeksellaceae > Chryseobacterium > Chryseobacterium sp. SIMBA_028. The sequence goes on from NZ_JAWRWZ010000011.1 coordinate 131,135, forward strand.
CTTTAAATAAATACGACGTTCAGCCTGAATATGGCTCAGAAAGTAAACTCCAATCAAACGAATGGTAAAGAAAAAAAAGATATAAAAGATGTATGAATAGTGAGTTACATAAAAAAAGGACAATAAAAAAAATACAGCACTTAGGATAAGGTGATATAAAAATCCTTGTCTAAAAAGGTAAGCCGACAATTCTTTTTTTTCATCATCAGAACCTCTTAGTGATCCGAATCTGATAAGGCTTTGAGAACTTCCCAATCCACTAAAGGGTGCAAAAATCGCAAAAACAGAAGCTACAATACTTAACAGTCCAAAGTCCTTTTCCGGCAAGATTCTGATCATAAAGAGAGACCCTGAAAAGGCACATATCTTTGTAATCAGCAAAGATAAAAATACATGCTGTCCTTTATTGGCAAAAAAAGCCCTGATAAAATCTTTTAAACTGTTCATTTCGATCTGATCAATGGAGCATTAAAACCTTAAGACCCTTATATTATATTTTTATATACCTGATTAAATTCATTTGCGATTGCTGATACTGAAAATTTTTCAACAACATATTGATGGAGTTCTTCCGGAGAATCTGCCTTGTAGTTTCCATTCAGCATATTCTTCATTGCTGTATAGAGCTCTTCCTCAGACTTTTCGATCACGATTCCATAATTTTCTCCAATAATTTCAGGAATTGCTCCTACACGAGTTGCAATCACCGGAACACCTGAAGAAAGAGATTCTAATAAGACACACGAAAAGCTTTCATAGTCACTGAAAAGAACAAAGCAATCACTTTTTTTCATTTTTTCAGCAACTTCAGCATGTGAAATTTCACCAAATGTTTTGATGTAGCTCTTTCCATCATGCTTTTCAATGAGCTTATTTAATCGCTCTACATCTCCGTCACCTCCAATTTGGAGATCAAAGTTCTTAAAATCTTTTCTAAGCCGAACCACAGCATCAATAATAGCATCCGGATTTTTAAGAGGAATAAGGTTTGAAACATGAAGAAATGTAAAGGTTTTATTTTCCTTTTTCTCTGGCGAAAAAAGTTCTGTATTGACTACATTTCCAATTACCTTAAAGTTTTTACCAATTTTCAGCTCCTTGAGGTTATCCATCAGAATAGCACTTACAGGAAGTAAACAAGAGGCTCTGCGGGCAACGTATCGTGCCGTAAGAATTCCTATAAAGGAGAGTTTAGATCTGTTTATGGGAAGAAAACCGGACCAATGCTCTGAAACCACAAAGGGAATCCTGTATTTCTCCTTTAAATAAACAGCAAAAAACATGGAGTTGTGTAAGATATTTGCGTGTACCAGATCTGGTTTCTGCAACTCTAAAAATCCTTTTTGGTAGGCCTGCATTCTATTTCTAAAATTCAGTACCGGATTTTTAGAGCTTTTATAATACACAATAAGAGTTCTTATTCCGTTGATCTTCTGATCATCGAAGATAAATTCCTGATCTTGGGCAGGATCTCCTATAGCGTGTAATATTTCTACCTCATGTAACGATGCTACGGCTTCTGCGTGACGCTGTACAAAGTTGCCATTAGTAGGCTCCAGCTTGTTCGGAAACCATGAGGAAATAAACAGAATTTTCAATGGAGATTATTTTATGGAAGAAGCCCAGCTTTTTTCAAATGGCAAAACAAAATGACTTAAGAAATCCAGGTAGGTATTTTTAGAAAAATCAAAGACCTGAATATCTTTTGACAATTCCCCGTTTCTTATTTTTGTTTTAAAATCAATAAGTTTCAGAGTTTTCACTTCTCCATTTTCAATAAAACTAGCTTTCATTCTATCGAATAAGCCCAATTGGTATTCTTCATCAATCTCTCTCATTATTTTTCCAAGAGCATCAATACTACATCCTGAAGCCATTTCTTTCTCCTCATCTACACATATAACAATAAATTGATTTTTCTCAATTTTAAAGGATGAGGAAAGAGGTTTTCCATGAGCAGCCCAAGTTGCTAAAAAATCGAATAACTTTTCAGTAATGGTCTTTGCTTCTTTTGTTTCAAATGGCCTTGACGCCGGATATATAATAACTCTATAGTCGCTGGTTTCTACAATATTGGATTCTTCAATTTTCATATCCTTTCTATTTAAAGTATAAAATTACGATTTTTTCTTCAGAAAGTGGATGAAGAATATCTTTCAAGAAAATTACTAAAGATTAAATACTTTCAAATACAGCATTATAAGAACCTTCATTCTTACTTAGTATTTTCGTTTTTGTGTAGCCTTTTTCCTGCAATATTTGTATCAGGTCTTCTTCACTATGACCAGAACTCTTTAACGCTATATTATTGACTTCAATAATTATTTTAGGCTGATAGTTCGTTAAAATCTCTGCCATTCCTTTTAAGGCTGAAAACTCACCGCCTTCAATGTCTATTTTAATCATATCAATTTTTGCTACTTGATGAGTCTTAGCATATTCGTCCAAGCTTATACTTTCAACTTTTTCCTTAGCTGTAAAATCTTTTAGATAGGATGACGCCATTCCTACATTATCATAATGATCATTGTATAGAATTTCAAGATATCCTCTTTCCTCAGAAATCGCCAGATGTTCCAAAGTAACATTTTTAAAATTATTTAGGGTAAGATGCCTGGAGAACTTCTCATAATTAGGCTTAAAAGCTTCAAAAGCATACACTTTCCCGCCATTTCCAACAATTCCGGAGGCATTTAGGGAAAACAAACCAATATTTCCTCCTACATCAATAAAGACATCTCCTTTCTTTAAGGTGGAATATAAATAATCTATTTCGGTTTTTTCATAATCACCCAAGAAATACAATTGCTGCTGAATCCAGTCATCCAGATTTAAGTCAAGTTGAATTGATCCTCTATAAATAATATTTTTCTGTACCCCTCGAAAAAGGTGATATGGCTTGAAAATATATTTATGAAAGGCAAAATACTTCTGTCCAAAAAAATGAAAACTTAAAATAAATTTAAAAAATGAGGCTAAAAAACTTCTCATATTAGTTTTTATAGGTTGTAAGATGCTGTAATTTTAAACAAAAATAACAAAACTCAGGAAGAGCTTCCTGAGTTTTATAATTTTATATAGATTACTCTTTATAAATCTTCCGCTTCAGCAAGAAGTTCTACAATATCTTTTACAGCAACCTCAGTATTTTTATTGAAGTGTTTTACTCCATCTGTCATCATCGTGTTACAGAAAGGACATCCGGTAGCAATCACTTTAGGTTCAAAAGACAGTGCTTCCTCTGTTCTTTCAATATTAATGTCTTTATTTCCTTTTTCTGGTTCTTTAAACATCTGTGCTCCCCCTGCTCCACAACAAAGACCATTTGTTTTGCAACGCTTCATTTCTACAAGCTCTGCGTCCAGTTTTTCTAGCAGTAATCTTGGAGCTTCATATTCATCATTAGCTCTTCCAAGGTAACATGGATCATGGAATGTGATCTTCTTCCCTTTGAAAGCTCCGCCCTCAATTTTTAACCTTCCTTCTTCCATTAAGGTTTTAAGGAATTGTGTATGGTGTACTACATCAAAGTGCCCACCCAGACTTGGATATTCATTTTTAAGGGTATTGAAGCAGTGTGGACAAGCTGTCACAATCTTCTTTACTTCATAAGCATTCAGAACTTCAATATTAGTAAGGGCCATCATCTGGAAGACAAATTCATTTCCAGCTCTTTTTGCAGGATCTCCGGTACAGCTTTCTTCCTGTCCCAGAACTGCAAATTCAACACCTATTTTATTTAATATCTTGCAAAATGCTTTTGTAATTTTTTTGGCGCGGTCATCGAAACTTCCAGCACATCCAACCCAAAATAAAACTTCCGGGGATCTTCCTTCGGCAGCATATTCTGCCATTGTTTTAATTTGCATTTTCTTTTTGTTTAATTAATAAATTAGCATAATATTCCTTTGCCTTTTTCATGACCTCCACAGGTACTATGGAAACATATAAAGGATTAGCTTCGTCATAATTGAGATACTTCCAGGTATTTCCTGTTGATTTATCATTGAGGGCAAGAATCATACTCTGCTTACTCATTTCCAAGGTTGTATCGTTTAAAAATTTGGCATTCATGCCTTGCGCCTCCATCAATCCCAACATCATTTTCTTTTTTTCTTCATCAAAACTCTCTTTCAGAAAGATCATTTTCATCTTCATCAGATAGGTACTGAATGCATATTTGGTATTATCCTGAGTGGTAAAAACATCTGAAACACTAAATATGTTCTTATCAGTTTCTACCAGTTCCATTTTGAATTCATCATTACCCTCAAACACACTGTTGAAACTATCAGCCAGCATCTTTCTGTCCACTTTTTCAAAAATTGCAGGATGGGTAAGATCCAGCATTCCCTCGTAGTCTTTCTTTTCAAATAAAGACATGAAAGCTTTTGAATCCTCAAGTATTTTTTTCTGATCTGCAGATTGTGCCATCAAGAAACCAGAGCATATCAATAAAAAAGCAAAAAATATATTTTTCATTTCAAATCAGCGGGTTCAATGTTTTTTTCTACAGGGTTATCTTCATTCTTTTTACTAATCACTTTATCACAAAATAATTGGAGTAATATAATTCAGGTAAGTGAGATAGCGGTTATCATTACTGCTCTCTGCACTGTTTCTATTCATCAAGTTCGTTAGAAATTCTGACCTAGTTTTCTGAGGCCCAATTCAAACGGTCAGCTTGGTTATACTGCCAAGGGGCAGCATTGTTTTCCACGTTTGTCATCATTAGGTTCAGCTCTTGTGGTGCGGCAGACTGTTCCATTACCAGGAATCTTCTCATTTCGAAGATAATAGATAGTGGATCTAGTAATACCGGACAGGCATCTGTACATGCGTTACATGTAGTACAAGCCCAAAGTTCTTCTTTTGTGATATAATCGTTCAACAGCTTTTTGCCGTCATCAACAAATTTTCCGTTTTTATCAATATTTCTGCCCACTTCTTCCAATCTATCTCTGGTTTTCATCAGGATGAGTCTCGGAGAAAGCTGTTTACCGGTAATATTAGCCGGACAAACCGAGGTACAACGTCCACATTCTGTACATGAATAGGCATTGAGCAATTGCACCTGGTTAAGGTCAAAAATATCTTCTGCACCAAATTTGGAAGGAGTATCGGCCTCACTTCCTTCTGCCGGAGCGGCATAAGGATCAGCGTTAGGATCCATCATTAATTTGATTTCCTTGGTTACCGAATCAAGGTTATTGAATTTTCCTTTTTTATCAAGGTTGGCATACCATGTACTTGGAAATGCAAGGATAATATGTAAGTGTTTTGAGTAATAAAGATAATTCATGAAGAAAAGAATTCCTACAAAGTGAAACCACCATGCAGCTTTCTCTGTGAACATCAAAAATCCGTTATCAAAATTGAAGATTTCTAAGAATGGAACAAATGTCATTTCACTGATGGGAAAGCTTCCGTGCATTGGTAAAACTCCTCTTGTCTGTAAAATAAAATCTGAAGCATTCATTTTAAAGAAAGCCATCATTAAGGCGAATTCAATAATCAAAATCCAATTGGCATCATTTTTTGGCCAACCGAAAAGCTCTTTCATTGTCAATCTCTTCACTCCGTAAAAATTTCTACGAATAAAGAAAATGACAACCCCAATCACCACTAAAAGTGCCAGAACTTCTAAGGTTGCAGTAAAGAAATTATAAAATGTATGCCCGAAAATGCTTGATAAAAAACGGTGTGTACCAAATATTCCATCAACAACAATTTCTATTAATTCAATATTAATAATCACAAAACCTACGTATACAAAAAGGTGTAAAACTCCTGCAACAGGACGTGCTGTCATTTTACTCTGTCCCATGGCTACACGAGCCATCGTTTCCCAACGTTCTCCTTTTCTGTCGTTTCTATTGATCTCGTGACCTAGTCTGATATTTCTATAGATCTTTAGCAGGCTTTTGGCAAACAGTCCAAATCCTGCCACTAATAAAATCAGGAAAATAATGTTATCGATGTACTGCATAAGGCGTATTAGTCTTTATTGTTTTTACCGAAAACAGAGAAATTAATATATCTCTTAGGGTTCGCTTTCATATCTTCAATCAATGAATTCAAGTTTGAAGATGCTGAATTCAGATTATTGTAAAGTTGCTCATCCTTCATTAGTTTACCTAAACTACCCTGTCCTTTATCTATTCCACCAATTACCTGATTCAGTTTTCCAACGGTAGCATCTAAATTTGCAATGGTTGAATTCAATTGTTTGGTATCAATACTCTGTGCCAGGTTTCCATATTTATCCAACGTTACTTTACCACTTTGCATTGTAAGACTTGCATCATCTAAGACCTTTTGAAGCTTAGGGTCATTGTGTCCTACCAGGCTGTTTACACTTCCCGCTGTGGCCTCTAATGCTCCTACTGTTTTATTAAGGTTCGATAATAAAGCTTTAATTTCTGCTCTATTTTGTGCATCAACGAGTTGATTGGCATTCGTCATTAAGGAGTCTACTCTGTGCAATACAACCTGTAATTGATCCTTAACCGGGCCTACCTGAGAAGAAAGACTTCCCATCATTCCTAGCTTAAACGCCCCCATAAGAGTGTCACCGTCTTTTGCTTGAGTTCCTCCATACACAAGGTTTACTCTCATTTCCTTCCCTGACATTAATCCAGGTTCAAAAATTTCAAGGGTTGAGTTTTTTGAAAATTCAAATTTATTGTCAACTGTAATTTTAACGATAAAACTAATTTTACCATCCTTTGCAGTTCTAGGAATAATCTTATCAACCTGCCCTACTTTAAGACCGTTAATTGAGACTGCTGAAGATTGCGCAAGGCCCTCTACATTGTCATATTTTGCGTAAAATATATTGTCGGTAGTAAAAAGGCTCTTCCCTTTCATAAATTGAAACAACAACACAAAGCCTACGATAGCTAGAAGTGTGATCACACCAGCTTTTAATTCTTTACTGAACTTCACTTGCTAAATTTTTTCTAATAAGCAAATATAGTACATTTTAAATAAATCTTTTCCTTTATTATTCTGCGTTAAATACAAAAAAAAGCGACAAAAAATTTTGTCGCTTTTATATTGATAAGATGAGTTTCCTATTATTGTTGGTTTCCTACCTTGTTCCAGATCTCAATTCTGTAATCCTCAATATCAGAATTATTCTGAAGACTCTTTAACCAAGCCTCTCCGAACATCCCTGCATTTCTCTGAGTAATAGATTCTGTGAACTGCTTAAGGTCACCAGGTTGTTTGTTTACTGTTTCTGATTTTTTGATCAATACATAAACTCCTGTTCCTCCTTCAACTGGGTTAGAAAGTTTTCCTTTTGCCACACCAAATGCAGCCCCGGCAACTTTAGGTTCCATTGAACCAGCAATTGAAGGGTTCAGTAGATTTACTTGAGCAGCTTGTTTTGAAGTAGCAAATAATTTAGCAATCTGATCTAAGTTTGAAGCTTTCGCTCCTGCAATTTTATCAGAAATTTGTTTTGCAGCCAATTTATTTTTAACAAGAATTTCTATTTGATCTCTTACAGATTCCGGATCAGCAAGACCTGCTTCTTGTTTTCCGTTTAGATAAACTACAATTTTATCACCCGTTCCGTCTACAGTAAAGAATTCTGTATCTCCTTTGGATCTTTTTTTATCAAAAGCCCAAGATAAGATATCTCCATCTTTTTCTGTGCCTAAGCCCTGAAGCTGACCTTCAAATCTCTTTGCCGCCTTAGGGTTAGAGAACTGATAGTTATCTTTTTTAGCAATATTCACAAAATCATTGAATGATTTTCCTTGAACCTGCTGAATGAATTTTCTAGCCTTTTTGTCTGTATCAGCTTCTGTTGCATCTGAAGGCTTGATCTCTTTTACAAGATTAGCAACCTGATACCCCATTGATCCTGATTTTTTATCTTCAATATTGATGATATGATAACCGAATTGTGTTTCCACAACCCCTGTTGCTCCTTTAGGATTGCTGGCTAAGTAAGCAAGAAACTCAGGAACGAAAGGTGTTTCTGGAGTTGTCCAACCTAAACTACCACCTTGAGCAGCAGAGTTAGGATCGCTTGAAAGCTTAAGGAACTCTGTAAATTTAGCTGGTGTTGCTTTTACGATTGCTCCAATAGAGTCTGCCATTTTTTTAGCCTGCTCTTTAGATCTTGTCACTCCTTCTCCTGCAGGGCTTCCTTTGAAAGCAATCAGGATATGTCTTGACAATGTAGAGTCCGAAGTCTTTTTACCTACAAGCTTAGAAACTACATAGAAATTTTGCTCCTTGTAAGGACCAAATGTTTGTCCTACCGCAGCTGTTGCGATCTGACCTTGTATAGTTGCAGGCAATTGTGTAGGCTTTACATACTGAGGATTGAAAGGAGAATCTGAGTTTGCCATCACAAACATAGAATCGTTCTTTGTATTCTGGAAGTTTTCTGCACCTCCACTAGCATCTGTACCTCCAGAGTATAGTTTTGTAATTTCCTTTAAAGCTGCCGCATCATCTGCTGCACTTGGTTTGGAAGGGAAATATACAACTCCTATATTTCTGCTAGGCTCTGCCTTGAACATTACCGGATGCTGTTTGATGTAGTTCGCAAGATCTTCTGTAGAAACATTGATCTTCGTTTTCTGAAGATATGCTGCATAGTCTACCTTTACGAAGTCGATATCAGCAAGCTGATCTCTTTGCTTCATCAATTCCTCAGCTTCTTTTTTACCAGTAGTGATCCCTGCTGAAATATTGGAAAACACCTGTCTAGCCATCAATCTGTACTCAATTGTTTTTTTTGTTTTTAACCATTGAGCATATCCTTGAGGATTGGTGCTTTGTAATGTTTCAATTTCTTTTTTAAGCTCCTGAGTTTTAAAATTACCTTTCTCATCAAAGAACTGTTGGTTTTGGGCAAACATCTGATCATACTGGATCTGGTTCCAGAAATAATCATCAGTCATTTCAAAGCCCAATTTCTCAAACTGTTGCTTGATAAGCTTAGATTGTACAAGTAACTGCCAAGCCTGCTCTTCAAGACCGCTTTTCGGACGACCTTGTTGCTCTGCCTGTTGTTGCAGCACGAAAAGTTGATCATTGAACTCTTCGCGGGTAACTTTTTCACCGTTTACTTTTCCTAAAACGTCAGGATTCTTTCCAAAAACCTTGTCGATACTATCGGGGTTTACCAAGAACGCCAAAAGCGCTAAGGCTATTACTCCCATCAAAAGCCAAGGCTTACTCCTAATCTGTCCTAAAATTGCCATTTTATAAATTATAGTTTTTTATCAGTTTGCGAAAATACACATTTTTAAGAAATTACAGAAATAGAAGTTCCTTATTTTAACTTTAAATCGTAAAGATTACATAAAAAAGGAAATTTTGACCATATTTTTTAGCAAAAAACAAATGGCATAAGTATTGTGCATTTTAGAACATTATAATATACTGCACGTTTTCAGGCGATATTATAAAAAATCTATTTAACGATTAAAAACGAAAATGACAATTTGTCATTTGATTCATTATGACAGAATTTGAAGATATGAGTTTAGAGGAAATGATCAGCGACGGTTTTGACATTGTGGCTGAGGAAATCAATCTTTCCGACTTTGCAGAAACTGATAAGAATTCCGAACAGAAAATATTCCCGATACTTCCCGTAAGAAATATGGTTATGTTCCCGAATGTGGTGATTCCTATTACTGCTGGAAGAAAAACATCAATACAGCTTATTGAAGAAGCGCAAAAGAACGGGGATTTTATTGGAATTATAAGCCAGAAAAATTCTGATCTTGAACAGCCTACTGAGAAAGATATTTACACCACTGGTACCCTGGCAAAGATCATTAAGATCATCAAACTTCCTGAGGGTAATATCACAGCAATTACAAAAGGGTTCCACAGGTTCAAAATCAAAAAAATCACTGATAATCAGCCTTATTTCAAAGCTGAAATTTCAAAATTAAAGGATACAAAGCCTAAAAATGGAGAGGAATATGATGCCTTATTGGAAAACATTAAGGATCTGGCTTTAAAAATCATTGAACTTGACCCTAATATTCCTAATGCAGCAAATTTTGCCATCAAGAACATCAACAACAATGATGATCTTCTGAACTTCATCTGTACCAATGCAAGCTTCCCCTCTCTTGAAAAACAGAGATTACTAGAGGAAAGAAGCATGATGGAGAGAGCCAACAAATGCTATGAAATGATGCATGAGGACTTCAGAAAGCTTGAGCTTAGAAACCAAATTCATCAGAAAACCTCCAAGGATCTTGACAAGCAGCAAAGAGAATATTTTCTGAATCAGCAAATCAGAACCATCCAGGAAGAATTAGGCGGTGGTCCTGAGAGTGATGTGGAAGATCTTATTGCCAAAGCAAAAACAAAAAAATGGAGCAAGGAAGTAGAAGAACATTTCCAAAAGGAAATTGGCAGGCTACAGCGTCAAAATCCTAATTCTCCGGATTACAACGTACAGAGAAACTATCTGGATTTCTTTACAGACCTTCCATGGGACACCTATACCAAAGATATTTTCGATATTGCAAAAGCTGAAAAAGTATTAGATAAAGCGCACTTCGGACTGGAAGACATTAAAAAAAGAATCTTGGAGCACATGGCTGTTTTAAAACTAAAGAACAACATGAAATCTCCTATCTTATTGTTGGTAGGTCCTCCGGGAGTAGGTAAAACATCTTTAGGCAAATCTATTGCGGACTCTTTAGGCAGAAAATACGTGAGATTATCTCTGGGAGGACTTCATGATGAAAGTGAAATCCGCGGACACCGAAAAACATATATTGGTGCAATGGCCGGAAGAATCCTGCAGTCTATTAAAAAATCAGGAACCTCTAATCCGGTAATTGTTTTGGATGAAATTGATAAAATAGGACAGGGACTACACGGGGATCCAAGCTCCGCACTACTCGAAGTTCTTGATCCTGAACAAAATAAATCATTTTATGACAACTTCCTTGAAATGGGATACGATTTGTCAAGAGTAATGTTTATTGCGACAGCCAATTCTCTTTCAACCATTCAAACGCCTCTTTTGGATAGAACAGAAGTTATTCAAATTGCGGGATATACCCTTGAGGAAAAGATTGAAATTGCTAAAAGACACTTAATCAGGAAACAGCAAGAGGAAAATGGTTTGGATACGAAGTCATTCAAGCTTGGAAATCCTGAGCTTAAGCATATTATCGAAGCTCACACTTCGGAAAGCGGAGTGAGGTCTCTGGAGAAAAGGATTGCTTCCGTTGCAAGATGGGTAGCATTACAAACTGCTTTAGTAAAGGAATATGAGCCGAAAATATCTCTTGAAAAGGTAGATGAAATCCTTGGAGTTCCAAGACCAAAGAGCTTATCTGAAATTACAGGAGTTCCCGGCGTAGTAACAGGTTTAGCCTGGACAAGTGTAGGTGGGGATATTCTGTATATTGAAAGTATTTTAAGCAACGGAAAAGGAATGCTTACGATGACCGGAAATCTGGGAACCGTTATGAAAGAGTCTGCTACCATTGCCTTAGAATATATTAAAGCCAAGCATGACGAATTGGGGATTGCTCAGGAAGACCTGGATAAGAAAAACATTCACGTTCACGTTCCTGAAGGAGCAACTCCTAAAGACGGGCCATCAGCAGGTATCGCAATGCTTTCTTCTATGGTTTCTTCTTTTAAAAACAAAAAGATAAAACCTCACCTTGCCATGACTGGAGAAATTACTTTAAGAGGAAAAGTTCTTCCGGTAGGTGGAATCAAGGAAAAACTTCTTGCCGCAACCAGAGCCGGTGTAAAGGAAGTAATTCTTTGTGAGGCCAACAGAAAAGACGTAGAGGAGATCAAAAAAGACTACTTGAAGAACCTGAAAGTTCACTATGTAAACAGAATGGAGGAAGTCATTGACATCGCCATTGAAAAATAAGACAACTTATCAATATAACATATTAACTTCTCAATAAGGAAACACGTTCTGATCATTGGAACGTGTTTCTGTTTTTGTATATCAAAGCGTTCTTTTCTTCATCTGGTGGAATGAAATTTGATATGCAGAAAGAAAAAATCCACAATGATTGAATAAAAATTTCTTTAATTCAATGGGTTTTTCTTATTTTTATTCCATACTGCATATTTTAAATTATGAATTTTCTTAGATTACCTTTCCTTGTCAAGCTTACGCTCGTGGTTATTTCCATCATCGGCCTTGGTTATCTTTTGGCATTAGGACAGAGCATTTTAGCTCCGTTTTTTCTTGCTTTCCTAATGGCAATGCTATTTTTACCGGCAGCAACATTTATGGAGAGAAAACTAAGATTCCCAAGATCTATGTCAACAATGACCTCTGTTTTTATCATGTTGATGATTTTAAGCGGGTTAATTTATTTCTTCAGCTCACAATTATCAGACTTTAGTAAGGATCTTCCCCATCTCAGAGAGCAGTTTACCACGGTATTCAATGGATTTCAACACTGGATTTCGAAGACATTTAATGTAAAGGTGAATGAACAGGTGGATTATATCAACCAGGGTTTGAATAAACTTCTTTCTTCCTCAGGAGCAATTCTAGGCTTTACATTCGGAATATTTTCCACGGGATTTGGTTTTATTATATTCTTCACCATATTTTTCATCTTTATTTTAAATTACAGAAGACTTTTAAACAATTTTATTGTTACGGTTTTTAATGAAAGACACAAATCAAGTGTACGAGAAGCAGTGAATGAAATCCGTATTATGACCAAGAAATATATTTTCGGACTTTTTCTTCAGGTTATTATTGTATCCATTCTTACGTCAATCGTTCTTACTGTTTTAGGAGTAAAATATGCTATTCTTCTGGCTGTTTTAACAGGTTTGCTGAATGTTATTCCTTATTTGGGAATTTTTATCTCTTTAGTAATCTCGTGTTTCATTGCATTTGCTACCTCCAGCCCGTCAACTTGTATTTATGTAGCAATAGGCTATATTGCCGTACATGCCGTGGATGGAAATATTGTTCTGCCATTCGTTGTTGGTTCTAAAGTAAAAATCAATGCTTTATTTTCATTTGTGGGAATTCTTTTGGGTGAACATCTTTGGGGTATTGCAGGAATGTTTCTTTGCATTCCGGCCATTGCCATTATTAAGATTATCTGCGAAAGAGTGGAGGATCTGAGACCTTGGGGCAAATTGCTTGGCGAAGAAGAAAAACCCAATAAAAAGAAGAAAAGTTATAAAATTTCAAAGAATATTACCCTGAAAGAAATGGACTGATCATGAATCATAAGTAATGAGCAATAGGGCAATAAATGATTAAAACACTTATTCAGTTGAAATCATTATCATAAACTTTAAATAAAAAAAGACTGCCTTGAGATAAGACAGTCTTTTTTATTTTATTATTAAGGAAGAGCACAATAGGGACTCATTCCGTTTGGACAGGTTTCTGTGCAAAGAATATTAGATTGTATATCCGGACAATATCCATAATCTTGTCCACCTCCGGGATCTCCACCTAAACAAGGATCACCAGGGGGAATTTTACATGGGCAGCCTACAGGGCCAATATCGCATTTTCCAATACCTACTCCACCTTGAATTTCTCTTAAAGCCGTACGGTTTAATTTTTTGTGATTTTTCAACATACTATTATTAGTTTAATTTGTATTTCAAATATAAAAAAAATAAAATTACACAAAACTTAAAATTAGCCTACCATAAATAGAGTTTTATTCATCTTTAATTGAGAATAAATAATAAAGTCATATTTTTATTTTAAATTAGATATAAAATATTCAATTATGAAAGCCGTAAAACTCATCCTTTGCCTCTTATTTGGCATTTTGTTTATTAATGCAGGATTAGACAAGTTTTTCCATTACAACCCCACCCCGCAACTCACCGATGCCCAGATAAAAATCTATGCAGCCTTTGGAGAAATAGGCTGGCTACTCCCTTTAGTGGGAGCGGTAGAAGTAATTGGAGGTCTATTATTCATCTTTCCCAAAACAAGAACTTTAGCCGCCATCATTATACTTCCGGTATTAGTGGGAATTTTAATCCATAACTTATTCAGGGATCCATCTACTGTAGGCATTACAATTTCTACTGTATTGTTCATTATTAATATCTGGATGATTATTGACAATAAAGAGAAGTATAAAAATCTAGTGGGATAAAGGATATCACTTCCTATTCTACAACTATTTACACAAACGCACTAAACCCTGTAATCGATCGTCCCACGATGAGCGAATTGATTTCTTTTGTTCCTTCGTAAGAATAAATTGCTTCAGCATCTGCTACGAAACGGGCCACGTCATATTCCAGCAGAATACCATTACCTCCCATTACTTCTCTTGCTCTGGAAACAATATCTCTTGTTCTTAGGGTACAAAAAACCTTGGCCAGTGAAGCATGTTCGTCCTTTAAGATTCCCTCATCCTGCATTTCAGACAATCTGAAAACCATAGTCTGCATGGCCGTAAGATTGGATAACATTTCCACCAAATGCCCCTGAATCATTTGAAATGAAGCAATAGGCTTCCCGAACTGCTCTCTTGTTCTGGTATAAGCCAATGCACTTTCATAGGCACCTCTTGCACAACCCGTTGCCATCCAAGCTACTCCAGCTCTCGTCATTCGCAGTACTTTTCCTGTATCTTTAAATGAATTGGCATTCTGCAAGCGGTTTTCTTCTGTAATCAGGCAGTCTTTCAATGTAATTAATCCGTTCTGAACTATTCTGAGTGCCATTTTCCCCTTGATTTTTTCTACAGAATATCCGGGATTATCTTTTTCTACAATAAACCCCTTTACTTCTCCACTATCTAAATCTCTTGCCCATATAATAACAAGATCTGCAAAGGTTGCATTTCCAATCCATTTTTTTTGTCCATTCAAGACCCAGCCTTCGTCTGTTTTTTTGCAGGTTACCGTTAAACCTCCCGCAGCTCCGGAGCCAACTTCTGGTTCTGTTAATCCAAATGCTCCTATTTTTTCAAACTTCTGCATCTGTGGAAGCCATTTCTGTTTTTGCTCTTCTGAGCCACAAATGTATATGGATCCCATCGCCAATCCAGACTGTACCCCAAAAAAGGTAGCAATGGAAGCATCAATCCTCGCCATTTCCATAGCAATGACTCCCTCCATCAGGAAAGGCATCCCCGGACACCCATACCCTTCGTAAGTAACACCACAAATATCCAGTTTTTGAAATTTTGGAATTAATTCAAATGGAAATTCATCCCTTAGCCAATAATGATTCACCAAGGGTTTTACTTCTTTTTCCATAAAGGCTCTCACCTTAAGCTGAATTTCTCTCTGCTCAGGAGATAAGGTATGGTAGATGTCATAAAAATCTCCATCAATGGGAGGAAGTTCTTTCTTTTTCTTATCAGGATCAAGCATTTTCATAAGTCCTGAAAGCTGTTTATCATCTAATTTTGAAAAATTATGCATCAGTTTGGGCAGATCTACTTTTTTAGAGATGGTACTTAACTGATCAAAATCTATGGATGTAAACAGTCCTATTGCATTTCTGATTTTGGAAAAGGTATTTGACATAATGATATATTATAGTTTGGTTTGTAAAAAGATAAGCAAAAATTACTCCGAAACCAAGTCACCCACTATCACAGTATTTTACAAAATATTAATATTCAGCAAATTACAACAGAATATTTCCTTTACAAGCTTTTTACTTTTAATTTTCAAGCATTACAAAGGATCCTTCCAGAACTTTGACTCAAGCAAAACCACAAAAATCTTACGCTATGAAAACGACTTACATTAAATTATCATTATCTGCAGTTCTTCTATTAGGAATTTACTCATGTAAAAAAGGAGAAGCCAGCGCCAATGAACTTAGCAGTTATGCAGTTGCAGATTCTGCAGCAGTTACAGCATCAGACAGTGTTTCATCAGCTGCCAGCATGGAAGTAAAGGACAAACAGTTTATTAAAACTGCAGATGTCAATATGGATGTAAAAGATGTGTATAATGCGACCATTGCCATTGAAAAATCGGTTCAGGAATTTGGAGGTTTTGTTACCAAGAGCAATCTTCAAAGCAATGTTACTTCTGAAGACACCTACAACACTTCTGACACGGAAGCCATGCTTATTAAAAAATACAAGAGTGAAAACACAATACAGGTACGGGTACCTACTGAAAAGTTGGGAGAGTTTTTGATATCAATCAATACAAACAAGTTATTTCTCAACTCAAGAACCATTAACGCAGAAGATGTAACGGCTACTATTAAATATTCTGAACTTGAGGCAAAAAGAAACCAAAAAACTTCTGAAAGTATAGATAATATAAAGGCTAATAAAGACAAAGTAGCATTGGGAGATAAGAATATGTCCGAGGGAAACTTTCAAAAGCTAACCACAATGAACATGGCAGACAATCTGAAATACAGCACTGTCGATATCTACATCAAGGAGCCTAAATTACGTGTTGCAGAAATTGCGGTTACCAACACGAACAGCATTGACAATAAATACAGATACAATTTTATCTACGATGCGAAAGATGGCTTCGTGTATGGATTCTACCTGATTCAAAGAATCTTTGTTGCCCTTATTAACATCTGGCCGCTTTTATTAATTGCCGGCGGACTGATCTATTTTTTTAGAAAAAGAAAAGCCACAAGACCTGACCAACCTAAAACTCAGGAATAAAAACACACACCTAACCAACTGGTTATCATCATAATTTTAGATTTTACAACCTCCTGTTTATGGGAGGTTTTTATTTTTTTGAAAAAAACTGTAACGATTATCATACTGCCCTTACCTACTGTTTAAAGAAGAGAAAATCAAAAAAAATAAATAATATGAAAAATTTAGTAAAACTTGGGTTCGCAGCATTATTATCAATGAATTTCATGACTGTAGCAGCGCAGAATAAAAACACAGACAATGACAACAGCCTACTGTGGGAAATATCCGGAAATGGACTTTCTAAGCCATCTTATATTGCCGGAACATTTCATATCTTATGCAGCAAAGATTTTGATATAAAGCCTAAGGTTTGGAATGCACTTAACCAATCGGAGAATTTTGTTATGGAGATCAATTACACAGATCAAAACGAAATGGGTGCTATGCAAAAAATGATGTCTGCAGATAAAAAAATATCTGAACAACTAACTTCCGAGGAAACAAAAGAACTGAATAAAGTACTTTCCGACTATGGGACCGATTTGAAAAAAGTGAACAGCTATAGCCCACAAGCTCTTTACGCTCTTGTTGCGACAAAGGCAATCCCTTGCCCTCCGAATGAGGTAAAGATGTATGAAATTGAACTGCTTAAGACAGCTTTAGAAAACAAGAAAAGTATAAATGGCTTAGAAAAGGTTGATGATCAAGCCTATGCAATTGGGGAGGCATACAACCTGAAAGAAGTAATATCCCAACTGAAATTAGGTGATGAATATGCCATTGCATCAAAAAAAATGACTGAAGCCTTTAAAAATGAAAATTTAAAAAATCTGGATCAGCTTATTAAGGACCCAAAATTCATGAATGAAAAACAGGAAAAATTAATGCTGACTGACCGAAATACAAAATGGGCAGAAAAAATGCCCGAGATAATGAAGAAACAAAGTTCTTTCTTTGCCGTTGGAAGCGGCCATCTTTGGGGAAAGAATGGACTAATCAATCTTTTGCAAAAAAAAGGATACACCGTAAAACCGGTATCAAGCTTATAGCGATAACAAAACCATGAACCGATTGTGAGTAATCCAACTGAAACAACCTTTTTAAAGCTTGTCAACCAGCATAAAGGTATTTTATACAAAGCTTCCCGGATCTACGCGGACTCTATAGAGGATCGGGAGGATCTTCAGCAAGAAATCCTCATCCAGCTCTGGAAATCTTATCAGAATTTCAAAGGAAACAGTGAGTTTTCTACCTGGATGTACCGTGTTGCTATTAATACTGCTATCACTTATTTGAAAAAGGAAAAGCAAAGATCTGGCAATCAAACAGATCCTCCACATCATTTTGAGGTACAGCAGGAAGATTATAACCCAACAAAAGACAAGCAGTTAGAAGTTTTTTACAATGCTGTCCAAGAATTAAACGCGCTGGAGAAAGCTATCATATTTTATTTCATGGAAGGAATGTCACACAAAGAAATAGGAAACAACCTCGGCCTTAGTGAAGGCAATGCTCGTGTAAAACTGAACAGAACAAAAGAAAAAATACAACAAATCATAAAAAAATCAGGTTATGAACTTTGATCAATTAAAGGAACAGTGGAATAATGAAGACGGTAACGTCAATATTCCTGACAACATAGAACAATTAAAGGAAAGCAGACATCCTATAGAAAAAATCCAAAAGAACATGAAGAAAGAGTTTTCAATGCAGATTCTTGCCATCATTCTTATCGGATTCTTTCCTCTTCTGTTTGGATTTCCAACTTCACAATACATTATTTATTATATATCCTATACAATGATGGTCGTAATATCTTCCTATTATCTGTCTGGATTTTATAAATTCTACAAACAAACGGAACTTTATACAGGAAATACCAAGAACAGTCTTTGGAAAATCTATCATGAACTTAGATTAAATATGGAAAGGTATCAGTCATTTAGCTTTTTACTATTACCTCACTTCCTTATCACTATTGGATTATTTATCTATGATACTTTGGAACAGAAAGGACAGGATCTATCCGAACTTACCACCACCAATCAAGCCTCTTTAATAATTGTTGTTTTGATCGGGACACTTTTATTCGTGGTAAGTATAGTTTTATGGACAAAGTACATCTATGGACGCCATGCCAAGCAACTGGAAAACATATTAAACCAAATGGATGAATAACATTTAAAAGCATCTTTTACAGACATAAAAAATGAACCTCAGAGCATTTCTGAGGTTTTGTTTTTAAAAAATTGTTATTTATCATCTTCAAATTTATTTGAGGTTTTATTTTTCCTTAAATTTGCAGATCAGAAATAAAGCGTTATGGATTTCTAAAATTTTGATCCTAGCCATTATTTTCTGAATCATATAACCCTCTAAGCATGCTAGCAAAAATAAATCCTATACAAACCAATAGCTGGAAAGCCCTTGACGAACATTTCGCATCAACAGATCTTGACTTAAGAAGTCTCTTCCAGTATAACCCTAACCGTTTTGAAGAATTCTCTTTACAAAGGGACAATTTTCTTTTTGATTATTCTAAAAACCTAATCGATTCCAAAACAAAGGCTCTTTTATTACAATTGGCAGAAGAGTGTCAGTTAAAAGATGCTATTTCCAAAATGTTTTCCGGTGACAAAATCAATGAAACAGAGGGAAGAGCAGTGCTACATACTGCTTTGAGAGATTTTTCTGATCGTGAAATTCTTGTGGACGGAGAAAACATCAAGCCACAAATCAAAAGTGTTCTTGATCATATGAAATCATTTTCTGAAGAAATCATTTCAGGAAATCATAAAGGATTCAGCGGGAAAGAGATCACAGACGTGGTCAACATTGGAATCGGAGGTTCAGATTTAGGACCTGTAATGGTTTGTTCGGCTTTAAAGCATTTTAAAACAAGATTAAATGTTCACTTTGTTTCCAACGTGGACGGAAATCATATTGCAGAAGTTGTTAAAAACCTAAATCCTGAAACTACATTATTCATTATTGCTTCCAAGACGTTTACAACTCAGGAAACCATGACGAATGCAAATTCAGCAAAAGACTGGTTCCTTAAAGCTGGAAAACAGGAAGATGTAGCCAAACACTTTGTGGCTTTATCTACTAATATTGAAGCAGTTAAAGGCTTCGGAATCGCAGAAGAAAACATTTTCGAATTCTGGGACTGGGTTGGTGGAAGATACTCCCTTTGGAGTGCTATCGGGCTAAGTATCGTATTAGCAGTAGGATATGAAAATTTTGAACAACTGTTAAGAGGTGCCTTTGATACAGATCAACACTTCCAGACTGAAGACTTCTCTGAAAACGTTCCTGTACTAATGGGTCTTTTAGGAATTTGGTATCGTAATTTCTATGCTGCAACAAGCTATGCAATTCTTCCATACTCTCAATATTTAGACCGATTTGCAGCTTATCTTCAACAAGGAGATATGGAAAGCAACGGAAAATGTGTAGATAGAAATGGTGAATTTGTAGAATACGAAACAGGACCAATTATTTGGGGAGAACCAGGTACTAATGGACAACACGCCTTTTACCAACTAATTCATCAGGGTACAGAATTGATTCCTGCAGACTTTATTGCATATGCAAAAAGCTGTAATGAAGTTTCTGACCATCAGGATAAATTATTAGCCAACTTCTTTGCTCAGACTGAAGCACTTGCCTTTGGGAAATCTGAAGAAGAAGTTGAGGAAGAACTTACAAATGCAGGAAAATCTGATGAGGAAATCGACAGATTATTAAACTATAAAGTCTTCCACGGAAACACACCTACTAATTCAATGATATTCAAAGAATTAACCCCTTTTTCATTAGGACAGTTAATTGCTATGTATGAGCATAAAATCTTTGTTCAGGGCGTTATCTGGAATATCTTCAGTTTTGACCAATTTGGGGTGGAGCTAGGAAAGGTTTTAGCCAATAAAATCTTACCGGAACTTGAAAACAAGGAAGTGGTAAGCTCTCACGACAGCTCTACCAATGGATTGATTAATTACTATAAAGGAAACAAATAGCAGATGTCTGCATTAAGATCATATTATTATAAACTGCCACCCGGACTTCGTCTTTTAGGAAGAAAAATTTATTATTTTCCTATAGATCTGTATGAAGGACTTACCGGCAAAAGAGCTAAAAATGAACCTAAAAAGGGGGATATCTATGTGGGCAGCAGTGACTTTATCCCTCATGGGATTCGCCAGATGAACGTTCTGAAAAAATACGTCGCTCTTAAAAACACAGATCAAGTTCTGGATGTAGGATGCGGAATCGGGAGAACAGCCGTTGCCCTATCCGGATTCATAGATAAAGGAACCTATGACGGCTTTGATGCTGTGGAGAAAGGCATTAAGTGGTGCGACAAGCACATCCATCAAAAATATCCGAACTTCAATTTTAAGTTTACGCCTATTTATAATGACCTGTACAATACCTTCAGCCAAAAAGCTGAAAGCTTTACATTTCCTTATAATAATGCTCAATTTGACAAGGCATTTCTATTCTCAGTATTTACGCATATGCAAATCCCTGAGATCAAGCAGTATCTGAATGAAATCAGCAGGGTATTAAAAGGTAACGGACAATGTCTGGCTACTTTTTTTCTGTATGATGAATCTAAAACAGAAGGTGGCAACATGAGTTTCCCACATCTGTATGATGGATACAGGCTGATGGACGATAAGGTAACGGCTGCAAATATTGCCGTAAGCATTCCGCTACTGAACCAAATGGCTCATGATGCAGGCTTGAAAGTAGCCACCATACAAGGAGGATTCTGGAGAAATGATGTAGAAAAAGAAAACGCCGACGAGTTTCAGGATATTGTTGTATTCGAAAAAATCTAAATCTAAATAAAAGTAAAAAAAGTAAAAATGGCAGAAATTCTTGACGGACTTAAAGTATCCAAGGAAATAAAGGCAGAGATCAAGGTTGAAGTGGAAAAAATCCTTGCAAACAAAAGAAGAGCACCGCATTTGGTGGCTATTCTTGTGGGAAATAATGGAGCTAGCAAGGCCTATGTAAATGCTAAGGTAAAAGATTGTGAGGAAGTAGGATTTCAATCCAGCTTAATTAAATTCCCAAGCACTGTTTCTGAATCTGAATTATTGGAGAAAATTGACGAACTAAACAAATCTAAATCTGTAGATGGATTTATTGTTCAGTTGCCTCTACCGGATCAGGTTGATCAGGAAAAAATTATTAATGCTATTGATCCAAGAAAAGACGTGGATGGTTTCCACCCTGAAAACTTCGGAAAAATGGCATTAGAAATGGACACATTCTTACCAGCTACTCCTTTTGGAATCTTAACATTATTGGAAAGATATAATATTGAGACGAAAGGAAAAGACTGTGTAATTATTGGAAGAAGTAAAATTGTAGGAAGACCAATGAGTATCCTAATGGGAAGAAAAGATTTCCCTGGAAACTCTACCGTAACTCTTACCCACTCTTACACTAAAGACATCGAAGAATATACTAAAAAAGCCGACATTGTGATTACTGCTTTAGGAGATCCTCACTTTTTGAAAGGTGAAATGATCAAGGAAGGCGCTGTAATTGTTGATGTGGGTATTACAAGAGTAGATAATGATTCTCCAAAAGGATATTACCTTGCTGGTGACGTAGATTTTGATAGCTGCGCAGCAAAGGCAAGCTGGATTACACCGGTTCCCGGAGGAGTAGGCCCAATGACAAGAGCAATGTTGATGAAAAACACCATTATTGCTTATAAAACTTCGGTCTATAACGACTAATTTTAAAATGAATAAAGAACAAGATATTTTATTAAAAGAAGGTAAAATGCTCCCTGTAATGGAGCATTTTTACACTTTACAAGGAGAAGGAGCACATACCGGAAAAGCCGCTTACTTTATCAGGTTGGGTGGTTGCGACGTAGGATGCCACTGGTGTGATGTAAAGGAAAGCTGGGACCCGGAACTTCATCCGCTAATGGATGCAGCAGAAATTGCGGAAACAGCAGCTAAACATTGTAAAACAATAGTTCTTACAGGGGGAGAACCTCTAACCTGGAATCTGGAAATACTAACGTCCAAACTAAAAGAACTTGGATGTACGATTCACATTGAAACTTCGGGAGCTTATCCTATGAGTGGACATTTGGACTGGATCACCCTTTCACCAAAGAAAACAGGACTGCCAAAAGAAGAAATTTATCAAAAGGCAAACGAACTTAAAGTGATCGTTTTCAACAATCATGACTTTGAATTTGCACAGGAACAGGCAGCAAAAGTCTCCGAAAATTGTAAGCTTTATCTTCAAAGCGAATGGAGCAAACGAGATGATATGTATCCTAAGATTACGGATTTCATTCTGGAGCATCCGGAATGGCAGGCATCCGTTCAGACACATAAATATCTGAATATCCCTTAAAAATACGTACATTAGCTAGCCGTATCCGATATAACCCCGATAGATGCAGAGAATTCGATACTCTAGATACCTGAAATCGATTATCATTTTGCTTGACCTTATGGTTATTGCATCTATCTTTATATTCTTTTTTATAAGCAGAAATGAAGATTTAAAATATCATAGGGAAACCTGGTATCAAAACGCTTTCTCCCTGACTTTGATATTTTTGTTCTGGGTGCTGCTTAGTGGTAGAACAAAAATATACAATATCCCGAGGAACCTTACCTATACCTTATTTCTGGAACGCCTTTTAATTCATTTTATATCTTTTATACTTGGTGTTCTGCTTATTGGAAAGGTAAGTAAAAATGTATTCTTCAATTCGGATATTTATTGGTTGTCTTTCTATTTGTTTGCATTTATCTTTTTGGCAAAATCACTTATTTATTTTTCCATTAAGTACTTCAGGTCTTTGGGGGCCAACTACAGAAATGTAATGTTTTTAGGAGATAATGATTCTACTGAGATCCTGAAGAATATATTTAAAGACCGTAAAGACTATGGGTACAAAATGTTTGAATATAATAGCAGAGATATCAATGCTGGTGAACTAGTTGACTTTTGGAAAAGTAATGGAATTCATACCTTATTTTTATCTACAGAAAACTCCTACACCGAAGAGGCAGAGTCTAAAATATTCAAACTTGCAGAGGAAAACAAGGTTCATATTTCTTTGATACCAAGTATCAAACAAAGTGATTTCTTCTTATATGATCTTGGATATATACAGACCCAGCCCGTTCTTAATCAGGCAAGGTATCCACTGGACTATTATTCCAACTTCCTGATGAAAAGAGCATTTGATATTGTTTTTTCAATCATTGTATTAATTACTATTTGCTCATGGGTATTTCCGATTATAGCAATATTAATTAAGACTACATCCAAAGGACCTGTTTTTTTCCTTCAAAAAAGATATGGTTTCCATGAGGAAGTATTTAACTGTATCAAATTCAGAACTATGGTTGTAAATGACGAATCGACAACCCAAACTACCAAGGAAAATGATTCGAGAATTACCAAAATAGGTAAATTCCTAAGGAAAACAAGTCTTGATGAGCTTCCACAATTTTTGAATGTATTAAAAGGAGAAATGTCTGTGGTGGGCCCACGCCCTCATATGCTGGCTGTAGATAATTACTATAAGCCCAAAATTGGAAGATATAGTTTAAGAAGTATGGTAAACCCCGGAATTACAGGCCTGGCACAGGTAAATGGATTACGAGGAGATTCTGGCGATGTAGAAGTAGAAATGAAAAAAAGGATTCTGGCTGATGCATTTTATGTAAGAAACTGGAGTTTTGTACTGGATCTGGTTATTATTTTAAAAACCGTTTTATTAGTCATTGGCGGTGATAAAAATGCAAAATAAAGCTGAGCTTAAGGTGGGGATAATTTTAACATTTTCTAGACTTTAGTCTTCACTTCAACCCTAGCCTAATTCAATAAAAAAGTCTAATTTAGCAGCATGTTAAAAAAGTTTTTCACAGCAGTCGGGGAATATATGATCCTTCTAGGAAAATCCCTGCAGAAACCCCAAAAAATGAAAGTTTTTTGGAAGCTGTTCATGAGAGAAATTAATGATTTGGGAGTAAATTCTTTCGGACTTGTCATCTTCACGTCTATATTCGTAGGAGCAGTTGTAGCCATTCAAATGTTCAATAACTTTGATGCTTCTTCTTTTCCTATTCCTCCTGCATTCGTAGGGTATGCCACAAAAGCAGTACTTATTCTGGAATTTGCTCCTACTATTATCAGTTTAATTTTAGCCGGTAAAGTAGGTTCCTATATTGCCTCCAGTATTGGAACAATGAGGGTTTCCGAACAGATTGATGCCTTGGATATTATGGGCGTAAATTCACCCAACTTTCTGATATTTCCAAAAATTATCGCCTGTATGCTTTTCAATCCTCTTCTGATCGCTATCAGTATTGTATTTGGTATTGGCGGTGGTTATATTGCGGGACTTGTAACGGGAAACTGGACACCTAACGATTATATCACTGGTATTCAAATGTATATGCCTAATATATTTATCTATTATGCATTTACCAAAACCACTGTTTTTGCATTCATCATTGCAACAGTTCCATCTTATTTCGGATACTTTGTAAAAGGTGGATCTCTTGAAGTAGGTAGAGCCAGTACACAGGCCGTGGTATGGACAATGGTATTTATTATCATTTCTGAATTAATTTTAACCCAATTAATATTAAGCTAATGATTGAGGTAAAGGATCTTAAGAAAAGTTTTGATGATGTTGAAGTACTTAAGGGAATTTCAACTTCATTTGATAAAGGAAAAGTAAACTTAATCATTGGCCAGAGTGGCTCTGGGAAAACCGTTTTTCTTAAAAGTTTATTGAATGTTTATATGCCATCATCAGGAGAAATCCTGTTTGACGGTAGAGATGTAAATACGATGAACAGGGAAGAGAAACAACATCTCCGCTCAGAAATCGGAACGGTATTTCAGGGAAGTGCTTTGTTTGACTCATTAACAGTAGAGGAAAATATTATGTTCCCCCTGGATATGTTCACCAATCTTACCTACAGAGAAAAGAAGAAAAGAGTTTTCGAAGTAATAGGAAGAGTTCACCTTGACAAGGCCGACAAAAAGTATCCCTCTGAGATTTCAGGAGGAATGCAGAAAAGAGTTGCCATTGCAAGAGCAATTGTGAACAATCCTAAATATTTGTTCTGTGATGAACCGAACTCCGGACTTGACCCATATACATCAAAGGTAATTGATGATCTTCTTTATGAAATCACCAAAGAGTATAATACGACAACCATCATCAATACTCACGACATGAACTCTGTAATGACGATTGGCGAGAAAATTGTATACCTAAGACTCGGAATCAAAGAATGGGAGGGTAATAAGGACATTCTGATTACTGCAGGCAATAAAAATCTGATTGATTTCGTTTATTCTTCAGAACTATTTAAAGAGCTGAGAGAATATTTACTTGAGAATAATAAAACGATTGAAAATACAAAAATAGACGATAATGAAAAAGGTACTTAGTATAGCGTTAGTAGGGTTTTCAATGTGGGCTTCTGCGCAGATATCACTGGCAGCTAAAGCTAACTTAATATTTCCTACAGGCTCACCATCATGGTCAAACATTAAAGGCACTGTGAATGATGCTATTGAAGGAACAGGAAAAAACAATGTAGGATTCAATGCAGGACTTTCCTTAAAGGTAGGGTTACCTACTGCATTTTTTTTGATGCCGGAAATTTACTATACTCACTTCAAAAATGAGTTTACTACAGAGAACACTACTTTTGATGTTAAAAGTAACCGTATTGATGTTCCGGTTCTTTTAGGATACAATGTTTTGGGTAATATGCTGGGGGTTTTCGTAGGACCTGTCGGAAGCTTTAATCTGAGCAAAGACAATACCTATAATGACTTCAAGGAAAATGCTAAAAATAATTTTACAGTAGGATATCAATTCGGGGCACAGCTTGAAATTAAAAAGCTTATTGTGAATGCAAAATATGAAGGAGCCTTCAGTAAGGATGAAAGAAATTTCATCAACAAAGTTTCCGGTTCTGAGATCAGATATGACAACAGACCTAACTTATTTATGGTAGGTTTAGGATATAAATTTTAATCAACGATTAGAATAACAACTTAAAATCCTCAAATATTATATTTGAGGATTTTTATTTTGATTTTCAAGCTCCGCCTGGCGTTTTGCAATTTCTGCAGCCTGCTTTTCAAGTTCTTCTTTTTCCTTTTGAAGCTGCTTAAATTCTTTTTTCTTTTGCTCTGCTTTCATCGCACTCCCTTTGCTTAGGTATCCTACCATTCCGCCGATGATTAGTCCTATGCCTACTCCAGCCATCATTCCCATGATATGAGAGATTTTAATCTGTTCTACAGCAAAATCAGTGGTAAGATAAAAAAGTAAAGCAGAAACTGCTAATAGAATAAGTCCGGTAATTGATAAACTCTTCATAATATTGTGTTTAGGTGGTTACATAAAAAAGCCTTACCAAATTTACTAAAAATTTAATAAGGCTCTATTCAAGATTAAAATTCTAATTACATTTTTCCTCCTGCAGCCTTATAATATTCTAAAGCTTTTGGTAAATCTTTATTAATATCTGAGATTCTTGTCTCAGGATTTGGGTGAGTGGATAAAAACTCAGGTTGTCTCGCTCCTGAAGAAGCTCCTTCCATTCTATTCCAGAAAGGAATAGCTGCTCTTGGGTCATATCCGGCCATAGACATCAGATAAAGCCCCATTTCATCAGCTTCTGATTCTTGCCCTCTTCCATACTTCAATAATGCTACCTGGGAACCAATAGGATATACTTTCTGGAAAACATTTGCCCATTGTGCATTTGAAATTGCCCCTCCAAGAATAGCTCCTCCATACTGAGCCATCATAGCTTGAGAAATTCTTTCGTTTCCATGGCCCGCCAGTGCATGGGAAACCTCATGTCCCAATACTACAGCGAGTCCGTTATCATCCTTTGTAACCGGTAGGATCCCTGTATAAACAGCCACCTTACCTCCAGGCATACACCAAGCATTCAGCTCATTACTTTGCAGAAGATTGAATTCCCAACTATAGCTGGCAAGATCTGCTGATCTTCCTATATTTTGATAATACCTTTCTGCTGCATTTTTTATTCTGTTTCCTACATTTACCACTCTCTTAGCATCTGATGTTCCGGCAATTACCTTACCCTTAGACAATGTCGTTTTGTACTCTTGTGCAGACATTGTTAAAATTTCTGAATTATTGGCCAGCTGTAAAGATGACCTCCCCGTAATCGGGTTTGTCGTACAAGCTGTGATCGACAGAGCGATTGCTCCAATTCCAAATAGATGTGTAACTTTCATAGTTTGAGTGTTAATAATTCAACCTTAACAATTTTTATTCCAAAATATTGAAGAAGGAATATATTTGCATACATTTTGCTGTTTAAATGTAATAATTATCTTTATTATGAAAAAGTATATTTCTTTTCTGATGATCTTTGGATTTTTGTTCTTCTTTCAGAGCTGTGCATCACAGGGCTCATCAGATCCAAAAATAGTGAATATGTTGGTGGATTCTCAGGAGTTTACTTTCCATGCACAAAGAGCCAATCCCACGAATTATGATGTTATAAATGTCATGAATTCGCTGCCCAACACCACATCTACCAGAATGTTAAATCTGGACGGAGATTACACCATTGATGTAAAGAAAAGCAGTGTGGAAGTAGTATTGCCTTATTTTGGAAGATTATTCAATCCAACGTACGGAAATACAGATAATAACAGCTATAGGTTTACTTCAAAGGACTTTAGCATTGATAAGTCTCAAAATAAAAAGGGAACCTGGGTATTGAAGATCAAGCCTAATGATGTAAAAACTGTGGATGAGATTAATATTGAGATCTTTAAAAATGGAAAGGCATTCGTTTCTATGAGAAGTAATGACAGACAACCGATCACTTATGACGGATATGTTTCTAAAAGTGAAGTAAAACAGGAAAAGGAAAAACTTTAATTCTCTTTTCCTCCCAATAAAAATTTTTCAACAAATAATTTTGCTTCAGTACTTGGATTAGAAACCATTT
Organism: Chryseobacterium sp. SIMBA_028; assembly: GCF_046535285.1. NCBI lineage: Bacteria > Pseudomonadati > Bacteroidota > Flavobacteriia > Flavobacteriales > Weeksellaceae > Chryseobacterium > Chryseobacterium sp. SIMBA_028. The sequence continues at coordinate 159,786 of NZ_JAWRWZ010000011.1, forward strand.
CTGAAGCATTTTTTTTGTGCATAAGATAGGCTTCTTCTACAGCATTACTCTTTTTCATCAAAGATAAAATATATTCCTGCACCCAATACTCGAAGCGTTTTTCTCCCTGCTGGTTACGAATCTCCTCGAAACGTCCGGCATTCTTTTTCAGGTCAATAAATTCAGAGATCTTATCATAGATTTCCTGCAGCCCCTCATTATGTAAAGCTGATCCTAATAATACAGGGATTTTCCATCCTTTTTCTTTAGGTGGAATAAAATCCAGAGCTCTTTTTAACTCCAGTCTTGTATTTTTTGCCTTTTGGAAGTTATCCTGATCTACTTTATTAATGAATATAACGTCTACCATTTCCATGATACCTCGTTTTATTCCCTGAAGTTCATCTCCACCACCAATAATTTTAAGAAATAGAAAAACATCTGTAATATCTGCAACCAGCACTTCAGACTGTCCTACTCCAACAGTCTCAATCAAAATATAGTCATAACCTGCCGCTTCACAGATCATCATGGTTTCAAAGGTGGTATTGGCAACCCCTCCTAAAAATCCTGAACTTGGGGAGGGACGTATGAAAGCATTTTCTTCTTTGGCCAATTCTTCCATACGGGTTTTATCTCCCAAAATACTCCCTTTATTAATTGAAGAACTAGGATCAATAGCAAGAACAGCCACTTTTTTCCCTTGAGCAATAGCCAGTCTTCCAAAGCTTTCAATAAAAGTAGATTTTCCGGCACCCGGAACTCCTGTAACTCCTACTCTTATTGAGTTTCCTGTAAAGGGCATAATCCTTTTCAAAAGTTCCTCCGCCTGTATTCTATGTTCTGCCTTTTTACTTTCAACTAAGGTAATCGCCTTTGCAATCAGGCGTTTGTTTCCTGATTGTATTCCCTCAATTAGTTCTTCTGTAGAAAATTTCATTGATTCAAAAATAATAATTAAAAAATGAATGGTCAAGAGTTCAGTATCAATGTCAACACAAAAGATTGATTATGGACTATTTCACATATTATTATTCGCTGTATTTTAATTTTTATTTCTTCTAAATTAAAACTAGAACCCACTGTATCAAAGGCTTCCGGAATTTATTACATTTGTTATCTATCAAAATAAGAAACATGAAAAAACTCATTGCTGCGGCATCATTCACTGCTATCCTTTTAGTTTCCTGTACTCCGAAAGCTTCAACATCTACTGCTGCACCAGGGAGTGCTACATCTACTGCTGAAGAGATCGCTCAGGGGAAAACTATTTTTGAGAATTCTTGTGGAAAGTGCCATAAACTCCCGGATCCTACGTCACACAATTCTGCACAATGGGTAGGAATTATGAATGCAATGGCTCCAAAAGCGAAACTTACGGATGACCAGCATAAGTGGGTTTATGATTATATTGTTTCTGTGAAGAAGTAATCAACAAACAAAAATATGGGTATGAAAAAGTTAATCTTAAGTGGCATAGCAGCATCAGCATTTCTGGTGTCTTGTGGTCCCAAAAGTACGGCTGTAACAGGGCCGAAGTATACCTCATCTGAACAGTTGGCTCAAGGAAAGACCATCTTTGAAAATTCCTGTGCAAAATGCCATAAACTGCCGGAACCTACAAAGCACGACAATCAGGGCTGGATTAATACTTTAAGCAGAATGGCTCCCAAGGCTAAACTTAATGATGACCAACATCAAATGGTGTATGATTATCTGATCTCAGTCAATAAAAAATAAGCTTTCATTTGAAAGCTTATTTTTTTAATTATACATTGATTAAGCAGTTATCTTTTTCCGGGTTCTTGGTACAGGCATTTTATCCTTAATCAGTTTTTCCCGATCTTCCAGTATCTCTAGGGAACTTCTGCAGTAGCTGAACTTTCTGGCTTCTTTAAGTTGCTCCAAAGCTTGCTTATATTCTCCATTTCTTTCCATTAAAAGAGATTTACAGTTTAGAATCTCTGATTTATCGATACCTTTCATTCTTAAAGCATATCCAATCAGTTTTTCTGCTTCTTCATAATCTTCATTGCTTAAAAGACATTCAATATAATACCTGGGTGTATTGACGTTTCCTATATTGCTTTGCATAGCTTCTTCGAAATATTTTTTCCCGGTTTCATAGTCTTTTAAAACTTCTGAATATACTCTACCCATCAGACACAGACTGTCTGCGTCTTCTGGCTCGTAAGAAAGCGCATAATTCAGAGCATCCAGACACTCGGCCATATTATATGGAAAATTGTCCAGGGCTTCAAAATAGTATTTATTTTTAGTTAAGGTCATTCCTGTAATTTTTTATTTCATTTTTAAGGACATTCCTTTGTCTTTTATAGGATTTATCCTGATAATTTTTCTTAAAATCTGTTCCGGTAAATGTACGAATAGGGTTTCCACGCTCTACCTGAAGATTAAGGCTCCATGTTTCTTTCATTTTATCTTCCAGTTGTTCAATATAGACTCCCATTACCTTTTCCTTTAATCTGATAATGGAAAGTTTCTTATTTTCCAATTGTGATCTTGAATCCTGCACAAACACAGACTGTTTACTTGGAAAGTGAGTCGCCCGAACGGCTGTATTCACTTTGTTGACATTCTGCCCGCCACTTCCCTGACTTCTGGCAGTCTGAAACTTGATATCTCTTTCCTTGAAGTCTATGGTTTTCAAATTTTCTAATTCGAAGATCCCAATAAACCAGTTGCTTCTTTTATGCAGCTTCCTGAATGTACTTTTGCCTACCCAACAAATACTTCCTAGCCATGTTTGTAAGAATTCCTTTACATCTTTTCCCTTTAAAAGCAGGGTTACAGATTTCAATGTCAGATTTTCATCACCGTTTTCACGATGAATGATCTCATACTCTATATTATTTTCTTTTATTTCTTCAAGAAAGGTTTTCAGAACCTTGGAAACAACCCACTGGCATTCTAAAGGACCTCTTCCTGAAGTTATTTGTATCAATTTTTCCATTGTTATTTTGGCATTTCGCTTAGTAAGGAATGTCCCACCGGATCAATTCCCTTTTGTATTAAATCTTTTGCAGCCATTACTGCCCAGCATTTATCACTGGAGTGAATATTTCTGTAGAATGAAAGTAAAACATCAGGTTTCACAATAGTAAATCCATTGGCTATTATCGTTTCAAGATTATCTTTTTCAAAAAAATCAATGGTAATTCTGTGGAATCTCTCATTTTCCAATTCTACTGTTTTTTCATATCTGCGGAAATTTTCTTCACTGGACAGATGATCATAACGTGTCCAGACTTTCTGAAATCCTTCCTGCTGAAGAATCATCACAACCTCTGCTACGTTTTCTTTTCTTACAAATACATCAATATCCTTGTGATCATGTGCATGTTTATATTCTGTATGCCCTGTTTCTGACATAAAATGCCATGCCCAACCGCCGGATATGATTACTTTATCTTTTAATTTATTTAATATTTCAAGTCCGAAACGGATTCTAAATTCCGGCCAGACTTCTCCATATCTTTTGATGTTATGTGGTGCTCCCATTTTTTTGATTTTTAATTGGGTGTTGGATATTTATAGCTGCGAATTACATGTTCTCAATCCGTAACTATAAACTACCAACTTAATTTATCTATCCATTCTTACAATTCTTGGCTGAAATGTTCCCAAAATGTCTACCAATTCACTTTGTGCATTCATCACCTCATGAATATCCTTATAGGCCATTGGTGCTTCTTCCGTATTGCCGCCCATTAGGGTAACATTTTTAAGTTTCAGTTCTTTTTTGACATCATGCTCGGTGAAAAGATTTCTACATTCACCTCTTGAGTGTGCTCTTCCAGCTCCGTGTGATGCAGAGTTAAGAGATTCGGCATTTCCTTTTCCGCGGACGATAAATCCTTTTGCCGTCATGGATCCCGGAATCATTCCCAACTCATTTTCATTGGCTGGAGTGGCTCCTTTTCTGTGAACGATTACTTCTTTTCCGTTGTGAGTTTCTTTCCATGCAAAATTGTGATGGTTTTCAATTCTGGCTTTTACTCTTCCACCAACGGCTTTCACCAATCTTCTATGAATATCATCATGACACGCTGAAGCATAGTCTCCCGCAAGGTTCATGGCCGTCCAGTATTCCAAACCAAGATGAGTGCTCAAATCAAGCCATGCAAATTGCTGTGCTTCTTTTGGTAACGGACATTGTTCTACCGCTACCCTTGAGTAATACTGGGCAATTTCTGCTCCCATTCCTCTGGAACCGCTATGTGAAAGGATTCCCAGGTATTTTCCTTTTGGCAAACCAATTTGTTCATCTTCTTCTGTGATTTCCACTTCTCCGAATTCAACAAAATGATTTCCGCCTCCTGATGACCCCATCTGCTTGATGGCTTTTCCTTTTAATCTTCTAAGAATCGGGATCAAATCAAATGTATCCCTATCAAAGATTTCATGGTCTATATGAGATTTGTGTGTCTCATACATTCCAAATTTTGTATGCTCGGCAAGGGCTTTTTCATATTTATCCCTGGCTCCGTTAAGATATGAAACCGGTGTATCCAAAATACTTAAGCTCATTCTACAACCAATATCCATTCCCACTCCATAGGGAATCACAGCATTTTCTACCGCAAGAACCCCACCTATCGGAAGTCCATAGCCGCTGTGTGCGTCCGGCATTAAGGCTCCCTGAATAGAGATTGGTAATTTCAACGCAGTGTACAGCTGATTTTTAGCTTCATCCGAAATATTATTTCCGAAGACCTGAAAAGCCGCACGTTGTGAATTCAACATTCTTTTTTCTGTTTTCTTGGATGAAAGTAAGGTCTCTGCAATCTGTCCGAAGGTTAAATCTTTCTCAAAATTCTCCGGATGAATCAGAATTTCCTTTAAAAGAGATTTTACATAATGGATATTTTTGGTTGCAAAATTTCTTTTCATGACTTCCAAGGCTACGTTTACACTTTGGTTATTGGGATAGCCCAGTTTTAATATATCTTTTCCTTTTAGTTTTAAATTTCCCATTGTTTTTGTTTTAAATAATAGTGGACCTACAAGTCCTCAAAACATTCTGCAATCTCTGTTGCAGACATTGTACAGGTAACATATTTCCTGCTTTTGATAAGATCTGTTTCATATTCCATCTTCCATGGATTGGATTTTCCATGAAATTTTTTCTGAAGAATTCCTACGGTTTTATGTTGTCCCAGATAAGATTCCAACTCTGCATTTTCTTTTTCAAGTTCTGCATCTATGGGTTTGTAGTGGGTAATCATATGGGTTCTAGTCCTAAGGATAAATCTCCATGGTTCAATGAATTCGTAATAAGTTTTTTGAGTTTTACGTAGAGGACAATATTCTTCATGCTTTAAAAAATACTGCCTTTCTCTAGGCGTAAGTCCAAATTTGGGGTTACTCCAGGAGTATAAAGAAATACAGTTGAGCTTCTGCTCTTTTTCTACATATATTTTCCGTCCGAATTTTCTTTTCTTTTTCAGAAACTGTCGGCTTGGGGAATACATATAGCTATTTATTTTCTTCAAAATTCCCTTAAAGAATTCTCCATCGCTGCTTCTCATCACATCATCCCTTACCACAAAGAATCTTACAAATCCTAATTGATAGGGTTCTTCAAGAGGAATCAGCGGTTGGGTTCTTCTTATTTCTGAGAGCTCCTTACTACGTTTATACTTTTTTCTTATCTGCTTTTCTACATCTTTTTTAATTATTCTTTTTCTGCTTCTAACGCTTCTCAGACGTGAGAATAGGAGGTTATCATTTTCCATGTAAGACACAAGATATCAGATACAAAATTCTAAAATGGAATTTGCTCTTTATCTATTTTCTTTATCAACTAAAACAATAGTTGAAAGGGTTGGTAATAATGACAAAATAGTTTTTTAAACTTAAAAAGCCTATGAACTTTTTGTCCTTAATGACACTAAAAAAGATTTCGGGAAAACGTGAGTTTGAAATATTGCGCAATAAAAAACCCGAAATCTCTACGACTTCGGGTTTTGATATTGTATTGTACTATTATTCTAAGAATGTACCAAACCGCGAAGCCTTACCACCATAAGGGGTAATCCAACTGTAGAATTCTGATTAGTTCTGAACATTGCTTCGTTGTTTTTTATTGGTTAAACTTGATTTTCAGGTGCAAATATAGAATTATTTTTTTAATCATCTATTATTTAAATCTTATTTTTGTGAAAAAAGAGTTTTATGCATAAATTTTTATTGGCCTTACTTCCATTACTTTTAATAGATTGTAAGAAAGAGGAACCTGTAAAAAAAGAAGAGGTAAAAGTAGTAGAGAAAGGTTGTTTTTCTTCCCATTTCATGGAAAAAATTCTGGATTTGGAAGAAATGAAAAACCAGGCTAAGTTTCTCGAATCAGAGACCAAAGGAAAAGGTAAGATCGGTTTTCTTGTAGACAGTACAAAAGTAAATAATGGCTGGGATTATTCTATTTCTGTTGGATATAATGGTCCGGATCGTTTTGAAACCTATCATATTTTTCATGCATCAAGTGATCAGTGTAATACCTTAACCATTTTAGACCCTCCGTCCGGAGAATATATTTCTCTTGAGGAGTGGAGAAAAAATAAAGATACTCCTACCCCAATGGAATCTTTATTAAAAACAGGGCTTTATAGCTTACCTATTGAAAGTCTTTCTCAGGTAGATGTAAAGTTTATAGAAACAGATTTTACAGTGGAAGGTTCAGAAAAGTACAGCTGTGGAGAACCTACATTCCGATATTTTCCTTTAGCTCGATATAAGGATGTTGAACTAATTCTTGTTCCGATGGATTGCGGAGATTTTGACTACCGATATTATCTGCTTACTGTACTGAATAACAGCATCGTTGGCGAAGCCTATGTAGAAGGGATTTGGTTTGATCCCGGAAAGGAGGATAAGAAGGAAGAGTTCAGCAGCTATGAAATCAATAAAGCAGGAGAAATCATTGTGACAACAGATCATAAGATTGATGGAAATAGCCAAAAGATAACTAAAACGCATTATCAAATTATGGATGATGGTAAAATCGTTCAGAAAAAATAAAGCAAAGGCTGTTTCAGAAGTTGAAACAGCCTTTGTTTTTTCACTTGAGGTGAATAATGCTTAGAAAAACAGCATCAATAACTTTTGTCATCCGTTGGATATCCAATGTTTCTAAAGTATCTGTAGATTGATGATAATTTTTGTTTCTAAAGAAGGAAGTATCGGTAATCATAAGAGCGGGGAAATCAAATTTCCAATAGTTTAAATGATCGGAATAGTCAACACCTCCTATAAACTTCGGTGCTGGAAATGTTTCTGTTTTTATCTGGTTTGAGTCTTTAAAATGATCTATAAAGTCTCCCACAAACGGTCCTGCTCCGCTTAATTTTTTAACCATTGTAATAAAGTCTCCTTTATCACCATAAATACAGGAAAGAATACCCATAGGAAAATCCTGAGACCCTTTTTCGTCCTTGAAATATCCGATCATTTCTACACTTGCCATACCGTAAACATCAATATTGTTATCCTTTAGATATTTTGCATGGATGTAGCTGCCCATATTTTCGGTCCTGAAATAGGGTGGTTCTTCCAATGTGTAGGCAACAAGGTCTATTCTGTAGTTCAGTTTTTGACCTTTAAACATTCTTGCCAGCTCCAAAAGGGCTGTGACCCCGGTGGCATTGTCGTCTGCTCCCTGCTGATCTCCACAAACGTCATAATGGGCGCCTATGATAATTCTTTTCTTATTTTCTGTACCAAAAGAGGTTATTACGTTTTTATACACTTTTCCATCTACCTTATACTCCTGAAAGGCTGTACTGTCACTGTATGTAGTAAAGGTTTGATGAATATAATCTGCAACGGCATTCAGCTGATCTACATTGTTATGATTTCTGAACTGTGGAGTTTGGGTAAGCGCTGTTAAGTGCTTTTTTACCAATTCTATATTAGCTGGAACGGGAGATTTTTGTACAGGTCCATCTTTTTTTCCTGAGCTAAAGAGAAAAACACCTATAAAAAATAAGCCTACGAAAAGAATCAACTTCTTCTTCGTAGGCTTTATTATATTTTTAAAATCCATAGGATAAGCTTTTAGTTTCTTTACTGAAAATTAAAGCTTTTTGGGATTAGTTTTCTAAAAATCTCTCTAAGATTTCCACGGCACACTTTGGAAGATTGGTTCCGGGACCGAAAATAAAGTCAGCTCCGTTTGCATAAAGGAATTCATAATCCTGTTGTGGAATAACTCCGCCTACTACAATCGTAATGTCATCTGCACCTAGTTTTTTCAATTCTTCCACTACCTGAGGAACCAATGTTTTGTGTCCCGCAGCAAGGGAAGATACTCCCAAGATGTGAATATCATTTTCAACGGCCTGTTTTGCAACTTCTTCCGGAGTTTGAAATAATGGTGCTACATCCACGTCAAATCCCATGTCTGCAAATGCTGTGGCTACTACTTTGGCGCCTCTGTCGTGCCCATCCTGCCCCATTTTGGCGACCATGATTCTTGGGCGGCGTCCTTCTTCTTCTTCAAATTTCTGAGTAAGATTAAGGGCTTTTTCAAAGTATTCATTTTTGCCTGCATTCATAGCATATACACCAGAGATTGTTTTAATGTTTGCTTTATATCTACCGAAAGTTTCTTCCATGGCATCACTCATTTCCCCAAGGGTCACTCTTCTTCGTGCAGCTTCTATGCATAATGCCAATAGGTTTCCTTTTCCTGTTTTTGCACCTTCACGGATCTCATTTAAGATTTGCTCTACAGCTTCTCCATTTCTTTCGGTCTTTATGTGGTTCAGTCTTTCGATTTGCTTTCTGCGAACTTCTGTGTTATCAATATCAAGGATCTCTATTGCATCCTGTTTTAATGATGATTTGAATGAATTAACTCCGATAATGAATTCTTCTCCACTATCAATTTTAGCTTGTTTTTTAGCGGCAGCTTCTTCTATTCTCATCTTTGGAATCCCCGCTTCAATGGCTTTAGTCATTCCTCCTTCCTGCTCTACCTCATCAATATACCTCATCGCCTCTTCAATCATCTGCTGGGTAAGGCTTTCTACCAGGTTACTTCCTCCCATAGGATCTACTACATCACATATTCCGCTTTCCTGCTGAAGAATGATCTGTGTATTCCTTGCAATTTTTGCTGAATAATCTGTAGGAAGTGCAATGGCTTCATCCAATGCATTGGTGTGCAGTGATTGTGTTCCGCCTAGCGCTGAAGACAAAGCTTCAATGGCAGTCCTTGTGATATTATTAAAAGGCTCCTGCTCTGTTAATGACCATCCCGAAGTCTGAGAATGGGTCCTTAATGCCAGAGATTTTTGATTCTGTGGGTTGAATTGCTTTAAAAGGGTTGCCCAGATATATCTTGCCGCACGCATTTTGGCAATTTCCATGAAGTGATTCATTCCGATGGCCCAGAAAAATGATAATCTTGGGGCAAAGTCATCTACGTTCATTCCTGCTTTAATTCCCGTTCTTACGTACTCTAAACCGTCTGCCAAGGTATAAGCCATTTCCAGTACCGGAGTAGCTCCCGCTTCCTGCATATGGTATCCTGAAATGGAAATAGAGTTAAATTTTGGAATGTTCTGTGAAGTATATTCAAAAATATCTGCAATGATCTTCATGGATGGTGCAGGTGGATAGATGTAGGTATTTCTTACCATAAACTCTTTCAGAATATCATTTTGAATGGTTCCTGAAAGCAATTCCTGCTTTACACCCTGTTCTTCTGCTGCTACGATATAGAAAGACAAAATAGGAAGTACAGCCCCATTCATGGTCATGGAAACCGAGATCTGATCTAACGGTATTTCGTTGAACAGGATTTTCATGTCTTCTACAGAATCAATAGCAACCCCGGCTTTTCCTACGTCACCCATTACCCTCGCGTGGTCAGAATCATATCCCCTGTGCGTGGCAAGGTCAAATGCTACTGAAAGTCCTTTTTGTCCTGCAGCAAGGTTTCTTCTGTAAAAGGCATTAGATTCTTCTGCTGTGGAGAAACCTGCATACTGGCGGATCGTCCACGGTTTTTGAACATACATGGTGGAATACGGTCCTCTCAGGTAGGGTTCAATTCCTGGAGAAGTCTGTGTTAATGATTCGTCTTTTACATCCTTTTTTTCATAAGATGATTTAAGTTCCAGCCCGTCTTTTTCAAAATTGTAAATTTCTCTTTCCAGAGGTAATACATTAAAATCAGGCTTTTTCACAGAAATTGTCTTTCGCATTCCAATAATTTTTGTCTCCGTAAAGTTAATTTTTTTGAACGAAACATGAAACTTCTGTTAACATTCAGTTTCTCTGAATTTTAGCAAAAGAAAAAGGCCGGACAAATGCCCGGCCTTTATTCAATTTATTGGGTCTGCTTATCTTTTTAGACAAGTCAGATTTTTACCTTTTATGCTTAAAGTTTTACCCCCATTTCATACAATGCAAACGACAGAAGATCTGCGTTTTCACCAATTACCTGATCCGTTGCTCTTCCGGCACCGTGTCCTGCATTTTTCTCAATTCTTAATAAGATAGGATTTTTACATGCTTGTTTTTCCTGAAGTTCTGCTCCAAATTTGAATGAGTGAGCCGGAACTACCCTGTCATCATGATCACTGGTAATGATCATTGTGGATGGATAGCATGTTCCTGCTTTTACGTTGTGTACCGGAGAATATGATTTCAGGTATTCAAACATTTCCTTGCTGTCTTCTGCTGTTCCGTAGTCATAAGACCAACCTGCTCCTGCAGTGAACTTGTTATATCTTAGCATATCCAATACTCCAACTCCTGGGAAAGCAACTCTTGCCAAATCCGGACGTAAAGTCATGGTAGCTCCTACCAATAGACCCCCGTTTGATCTTCCTGAAAGTGCCATATATTCTTTTGAAGTATAGCCTTTACTTTGCAAATATTCCCCTGCCGCGATGAAGTCTTCAAAAACATTTCTTTTCTGCATTTTTGTTCCTGCATCATGCCATTTTTTACCATATTCACCTCCTCCACGGATGTTTGGAACGGCATAGATCCCGCCATTTTCCATCCAGATCGCATTGACTACTGAGAAAGACGGTTGTAAGCTAATATTGAATCCTCCGTAAGAGTAAAGAATGGTAGGGTTTTTACCATTAAGCTTAGTCCCTTTTTTATAATTGATCATCATAGGAACCTTTGTTCCGTCTTTTGAAGTATAGAATACCTGCTCAGAAACATAATCATCCGGATTAAATTTCACTTTTGGCTTTTGGTATACTTCTGATTTTCCGGAATCTACATTAAACTTATAGGTAGTTCCCGGTGTGATATAGTTACTGAAAGAATAATAAATATCTTTTTCTTTTTCCTTTCCTCCAAACCCTGAAACATTCCCTTTCCCAGGAAGGCTGATTTCTCTGATCAATTTTCCTGTTTTGTCGAACTGTTTCACCTTGTCTATTGCATCAACCATATACGTTGCGAAGAAGTATCCTCCTCCAGAAGAGATTCCCAATACGTTTTCCGTTTGTGGAATGACGTCTTTCCATGTTTCAGGAGTAGGATTACTGATGGTTGTTTTTACAAGACGCATATTGGGAGCATCTTTATCGGTAGAAATGAAAAGATCATCTCCTTCCGTATCTACAATTCCTGCATTGATATCAAATCCTTTTACAATCTGTACAAAGTCTCCTCCTTTTTTCAAATCCTTTATGTACAACTCATTACCATTGGTTGCATTAGCCGCTGAAACGATCAGGTATCTCTGATCTTCTGAAACGTAAGCTCCCAGATATCTTCTTGGTGTTTTTTCTCCTCCAAAGATCAATTTATCTTCAGATTGTTTTGTTCCCAGCTTATGAAAATAAACTTTATGCTTATCTGTCATTCCGGAAAGTACAGTTCCTTCTTTCGGCTTGTCATAGCTTGAGTAGTAGAAACCTTCATCTCCTTGCCAAGAAATTCCGCTGAATTTTACATCCAGTAAAGTCTCATCAATCTGCTTTTTGGTAATGGCATCAATGATGATAATTTTATTCCAGTCACTTCCACCCTCAGAGATAGAGTAAGCTGCAAGGTTTCCTTTTTTGTTGAATGAAAGATTAGAAAGTGATGTAGTTCCTTTTTCTGAAAATTTATTCGGATCTAAAAACACTTCTGTAGCCTTGGTCTTACTGTTTGTTCTGTACAAAACAGATTGTGCCTGTAAGCCATCATTTTTATAGTAATACGTATAGTCTCCTTCCTTGAATGGAGCTGATATTTTCTCGTAATTCCAAATATCCTTCAGTTGATTTTTTATTTTATCCCTGAAAGGAATTTTTGAAAGATAATTCTGGCTATAAGCTACTTCTTCATCTACCCATTTTTTGGTAGCATCAGAGTCATGTTCCAGATCCCTGAACGGGTCGGAAACAGCAGTTCCAAAATAGGTATCGGATTGACTCCCTTTTAATGCTTTTGGATAATTCATTGTCTGAGAATAAAAAGATGCTGAAAACAATACTCCAGCAGTTAATAACATAGGTTTAAAATTCATACTGAACGGTTTTCTCAAAAATACGTAAAGTAAGTGAAATAAAAAAAGCCCTGAAAAATCAGAGCTTTTTATTATTTAATCGAATATTAATCAACGGTTTATTGATTAAAAATTATCGAAATAGAAATCGGTAAGGTTCGTTACAATCTGATCAGGGCTGCCATTCCAGTAATATATTTTGTCACCCTCTTTCAATTCATATAAGCTAAATTCCTGATCTACAGTTACTGTTTTGTCTGCAGTTTTAAAATCCTGAGTCAATTGTTCCAGATATTTTTTCAGCTCATCGGCCTTTACTTTTTTCGGATCTGTTGCCGGTTGTGGTGTTATATTTGCGGGCACCTTAAAGCTTACAGAATAGGTTACCTCAGCAATTTTCTGACCTTCAACATATTCATTAGGAACCACCTTTACCTCTTTAATATTAAGTTTTCCATTTCTGAAGTTTGAAAATAAAACGGTAAAATAGTCTTCAGCTTCTTTTTTACATGCATTAGCAGCAGCTTTGGGAAATATTGATAAGAAAGCTTCTGCACTGCTTTTAATCACGCTCTCAGAGGTTTCTTTAAAATCTACCTGAAAAGCATCTTTACCCTCTACTGTTGGTCTTAGGTAATCATTAAGTTTTAAATGTGTAGGTTCATCATTATTCAAAAAAGACCCAAAAAACAGTTCAAAAACTTCTTTAGGCTTCTTGACTTCTGTTTGTGCTGTAAGGTACTGCCCCATCATGGTAAGCAACAACAATAAAATAATTTTGTAGTTTTTCATAGTTTATATTTTAATTAATTATGATGTGGTTTAAAAGAAAAGCCCCTGAAAGAATCAGAGGCTTTATTTTTATTTTTAAAAAACTTTAGTAGTTTTCTTCTTCTCCTTTCATTTTTTCTGCATTCTCTGCCATGATCACTGCGTCAATCATTTCAGAAATATCCCCATTCATGTAAGCATCCAGATTATACATGGATTTATTGATTCTGTGATCTGTTACTCTTCCTTGCGGATAATTGTAGGTTTTGATCTTTGCAGAACGGTCTCCTGTAGAAACCATCGATTTACGTTGTGCAGCAATATCTCCCTGTACTTTTTGTAATTCGATATCGTATAGTTTTGTTCTTAGCATCTCCATTGCCAATTCACGGTTTGCTAACTGAGAACGTGCCTGCTGACAAACTACTACAAGCCCTGAAGGTTTGTGAGTAAGCTGAACCTTAGTTTCAACCTTGTTTACGTTCTGACCACCAGCTCCTCCTGAACGTGAAGTCTGCATTTCAATATCTGCAGGATTCAGTTCGAAGTCTACTTCTTCTGCTTCCGGAAGAACGGCAATTGTGATAGCTGAAGTATGAACTCTTCCTTGAGATTCTGTTTCAGGTACACGCTGTACACGGTGAACTCCTGATTCAAACTTCATGACTCCATAAACACCTTCTCCTTCTACTTTCATGATCAATTCCTTGTAGCCTTTTGCAGCTTCATTGGAATCTGTCACTTCATGTCTCCATCCTTTAGTCTTAAAGTACATGGTATACATTCTGTAAACATCTTCCACGAAAATTGCAGCTTCATCACCTCCGGTTCCGGCACGTAGTTCTACGATAACGTTTTTGTCATCTGCAGGGTCTTTAGGAATCAAAAGAACTTTAAGCTCTTCTTCAAGTCCTGGAATTTTGGATTGTGCTTCCAGCTTTTCTTCTTTAGCCAAATCTACCAAGTCTCTGTCTGATCCGTCAGCAATGATTTCATCAGATTCTTCGATGCTGTCTAAGGCACCTTTGTACTGATCGTAAACTCTAACAATTTTTCCCAAATCACTATATTCTTTGTTCAAAGAAGAATATCTTTTTTGGTCTGAAATAACATCAGGCTGTATAATAAGATCTGCAACCTCATTATATCTTTGTTTTATAGCTTCTAATTTTGGAATTAATGATTTAGACATTATGGAATTTTTGTGGGGGCAAAGATAAGAATTATTAATTCAAAATTAAAGTATAAATTTTTGAACAATAGGCTAAAAGTATAAAATAGGGAGCTTATTCACTTTTGATGTTATCAATTTCTTCTTTACCTCCTCTGGAAAGCTTTCTATCTATTAAATATAAAATAATCCCTACAGCTATAATGGCCAGTCCTATTAAACTTTCCTTTGGATTATGGATAAATGTAAAATAGAGAATATACCCACTGAACAGTAAAAAAACGGTTGGAAAAATATAAAAGGCATTGGATTTAAAGATTTTTCGGTCTTTCTTTTTAAGGAAATATACTGTAGAGATTGCCAGACTTGCAAATAACTGAAGAATAAATGCCGTATAAACAAAGATCTCTTTAAAGCTTCCTGTTAAAATAATAACGGCAGCAATCACAGCATGGGCAAAAATAGCTCTTACCGGAATTCCTTTTTTATTTCCTGCCGAAAGAGGCTTCCAAAGGTAAGTATCTCTTGCAAAGGCTTGTGTAAGTCTTGACCCTACCCATAAGTAACCACTGATGGTGGCAATAAGCTGTAACGCAATGAAAATATTAACAATTTTCCCAAAGGAAAGTCCAAGCATATTCACAGCCGCTTCTCCCATTACATCTTCTTTTCCTGCCAACTGGCTTATGGGCGCATGTTTCAGCATAATATAATTGACAAGGATATAGCTTCCTGTCACAAATACGGTTCCTATGATCAAGGACTTAGGAAGGCTTTTTTGAACATCTTTTATTTCTCCGGCAATATAAGAAGCAGAGTTCCAGCCGGTATAGGAATAGGTAACAAAAACCAGCGAAGTTGCAAAGGCAGGAAGCATGATTTCGTTCTGCCAACTATCACTAAAATTCAGGCTGTTTCCAATCTGAGGGGATTCTGAAAGCCCAACCCCCAAAATAACCAGTACAATAATAAAGGCTATTTTAATAAACGTGAAGAAATTATGAAATCGGCTTGAGGTTTTTAAACTGAATGACAAGGAAATGGCTACCAAAAAAATTGCTACAATGGCAAAACCGTTTCCAAAGGAAAAATCAAATACGGAGAGGTATTTCGACATTGCCAATGCCGCCAGCGCAACGGGTGCTGAAAACCCAATGATCAGGGAAATCCAGCTTATTAAATATCCAAATAAAGGATGATATGTTTCTTTAAGATAGATGAAATCTCCACCATTTCCCTTAAAGTGGGAGCCTAATTCCGCATAACAAAAAGCTCCGAACAAAGCGAGAATTCCCCCGATACTCCATAACAGAAAAATACTGTAGGTATTGGTAATATCGGAGAGCTGAAATCCCAAGGTAGTAAAGATTCCCGTTCCTATCATATTGGAAACTACGATGGCTGCAGCTGTTTTCCAGCCGATCTGATGTGAAGCAGTGCTCATTTAATGATTAAAAGTTAAAATTAAGTCTTCCGAAGAAATAGCTTCCCAACGTTCCCATTTGTACCGGCGCATATTTGAATACTCCATAATATGAATTTTTATAGACCTGAAGATCCGGAAAAACATCCAATACATTATTAGCCCCTACGGTAAAGTTGATATTTTTTGTGATATCATATCCCACACTAATATCAGTAACTACCTTTGGGGAAAATTCCTGAACTTCTCCAAAAGGGAAACCATCTCTTATAACTTTACCAAAGTAGGTATTTCTCACGAGAAAATTAAATTTTCCTATTCCGTAGTTCAAACCTAATGATGCTTTGGTCTTTGGGGAAAGGGTTTCAATAATATTAATCTGATCTGGACCAAAATATTGATCTCTTGGGGTATTTATATTTTCAGGAAAATGGAAGTCTGTAATCTTTGTTTCTGTATAATTTCCGGCAAGGTTTACATTCAAATTTCCACCACCCAATTTCCAATCATAGGAAACCACAACATCTACCCCTTTGGTTTCTGTGTCTATGGCATTGGCGAAAAATCGTCCGCTTTCTACCTCATTTCCCTTCCCTACTACATTCGGATCAGATAGTATTGGATCTGTAATATTCCCTGTAATAACGATTCGGTCTTTTACTTTAATAATATACCCATCTACTGTAATGAATAGTCCTTTTGCTGGTTTTAATGTAAATCCTGCGCTTCCGTTAAGTGAGGTTTCCTGCTTCAAACGATCAAAATTAAGAACATCAGCAGCTCTACTGTCATTATTAAAAATTCCTTTGGTAACAATCTTCAATCCGGTGGGAGAAATATCTGCATAGGAATTGTTAAAATACTGCTGTTGAAGTGATGGTGCTCTAAATCCTGTTCCTACAGCAGCCCTTACGGCATAGTTTTTCACAAATTCATATCTTATTGCCAGTTTTCCGTTCAGGCTATTTCCAAAGTCTGAATAATTTTCAAATCTTCCAGCAACATCTATATTTAATTTTTTATCTACATCATATGAAAAATCAGCATATACCGCTGTTGAATGCCTGTCCTTTTTCAATACGTTACGTGGAGAAAAGCCAATAAAAGATTGTGCTCCTCCTACTCCGCTCACCGTAGATCCATCCGCAGCAATGTTTCCGTTGACATCATATTGGGCATAAGAAGCTTCATCTCCAGCCTTAATCTGGTATTGTTCAAACCTGAATTCTCCACCAAATGCTATATTGAAATTCTTTATATTTTTGGAAACATCCAGATTAACTGTATTTTGCAGGAAACTATGTGCACCAGCGTAAAAACGAGTTGGTGATTTTGTTCCTAAGGAAGCATTATTGGTATTACTAATATTATAGTTGAATGTGTTGCTGCCAAATGTATTACTCAGATCAAGCAGCCAATTGTTCACATTATATTTTGCCCCTACAGCGTAGGAAATATCATAGATCTGAGATCCCAAGACTGCCTGAAAACCATTGGGATAGATAGATGAAACGACATTAGAGGTTTCACTCGGAAGTCTTCTGAAACCATATCCAT
The DNA here is from genome assembly GCF_046535285.1 of Chryseobacterium sp. SIMBA_028. Lineage (NCBI taxonomy): Bacteria > Pseudomonadati > Bacteroidota > Flavobacteriia > Flavobacteriales > Weeksellaceae > Chryseobacterium > Chryseobacterium sp. SIMBA_028. Next base: position 177,177 of record NZ_JAWRWZ010000011.1, read on the forward strand.
TTCCTTCCTTGATACTGAAACCTCCAAATGAATACAATTTAAATTGATCATTCAAAGGGTATTCTGAATTAAAAAACAGCTGCCCCTGCCTGATTTGTGCATCTCCAACCTGAAAATTAAAATCATCTCGTGTCAACCCTCTTTCTCTGATGATGTCATCATCATTTTTTCTTGCAACATCTGGGTTATCAGCAAATTCATACGCAAAATTGTTTCCGAAAATATCAAGGTCATGATTTTGAGTTCTTGTTGTTTTTCCGCGGTGGCTTAACTGTAATGAAAGGTTCACAAAACCATCATTTTTCCCTAAAGAAGCGCCATAGTTGATACCTGCCTGATAGGTATCTCCATCATTTCTTCCACTTAATCCATAGGTTAAGCTTGCTGAAGCTCCGGTATTTTTTTTAAGGATGATATTGATAACTCCTGCAATGGCATCTGAACCATATTGTGCCGCAGCCCCATCCCTTAAAACTTCAATTTTTTCAATGCCAATAATAGGAATAGTACTTAAGTCTGTTCCTACAGAACCGTTCCCAACTGTATTCTGGTAGTTCACCAAAGAGGTGGTATGTCTTCTTTTCCCATTAAGCAATACCAAAACCTGATCTGGCCCCATTCCTCTTAAGGTCACAGGATCAATATGCTCTGTACCATCGGAAGCAGACTGTCTTACAGAATTAAAGGAAGGAATAACATAATTCAGGAGATCCTGAGCTGTCATTTGCGGTGATGATTTTTGAATTTTATCTATATTGATAACATCTACGGGAACCGGAGTATCCAGTTTTGTTCTTTTAGCACTACGGTTTCCTACGATAATAATATCCTCAATTTGTTTTCCTTTTTCTTCCTGCTCCTGGGCTGCAACTAAAATTGTCCCAAGCAGTACTACAGCTATACTTAGTTTTTTCATCTTTATTCTTGCCAATTAATACTATTCTCCACAGAACATTCTGCAGATACACAAGACTTCAAGAAATGGAATTCATATTAAGAATATTGACTTCACTTATCTCCCCCATCGGGTTGGAATTAGCACCTTTACACTTCTGGAATCGTGTTGGTTGCTAAGGTTTCTTTGGGCCAAATCCCTCCACCTTTCTTGATAAATCTACTGCAAAGGTAGACTATTTTTTTAAATATCCAAAAAAGGCACGTGCAGCCTGATAAGAAAAAAGGCCCATGAAAAATTTCATGAGCCTTTCAATAAAAGTAATTGTAATGAACTATCTTGTATGAACGAAAATTCTAAAGACTATTGATTTTGATCCTGAAAAAATATTATTTCTTCATGATTTTTTTAAACACAGATTGACCATTCTTTAATTTTAGCTCAATCATATATAATCCTTGCGAAAGTCCGTTCATATTGATTTGATTATCTGAAAACAATACCGCAACTCTTTGCCCAACGGCACTTACAACCTTTACTCCTTCAATTCCAGAATCAGTCTTTACCATAAGAATTCCATTGGTAGGATTTGGGTAAACATCAGTGGCTGAACGATTGACATGAGTTTCTGAGGTACCTAATCCGGCAGTTGTTTTAATACATCTTACTGACGCTCCCTGCCCTTTTGGTGCACCTGCGGCAGCATTGGTAATTGTGGCTCCTATATATAGATATTTGCCACCTGTTCCTGTAGCATTAGAGCTCCAAAAATAGCCTCTTTGTCCTACAAATGTAAATCCTCCCTCAGAACCTCTAAATCCTCCCATCGGCAATTTTAGACTTCCTTCAAAAGCTTTTGTAGGATTGGTAATCCCCTCAATTGGGAGAATATTTGCCCAATCAGCCTGTGTGGGTAATATCCATTCTGGGTCTATTGCCTTGCAGGGATCAATACCAACGGTCTCTGACACATCTGTTGAGTTGGATCCTATCCATTTATCTCCAGCTCCATTTGTTTCCCACCAAGCAGGAGTACCAGTAATATAAGAATTTATTCCCTGTAGCCCTTTTGGATTATTAATAATGGGAGATGATGTTGTAGATGAATTTCTCAACTGATGTCCGTCATCCCATCTTCCCCATTGAAATAGGTCTCCATAGGCTTCGGCATCATTGATTGCATTGGCAACCCTTGAGCTTCCAAGGTTTTGTCTAAGCCAAACTTTTCCGTCTCCTCCACGTACCGTAGTATAAGTTACGGGCTGACCCTGATATGTAAATGTAACACAACCAACATCTCCGGTATTACTTCCAGGATCTGTATTATTACAGCTCTGGGGAACTCCCGATCCCTGCTGTGCATATAGTGTACTTCCTGTGATGAGTATTAATATTATCCCTGCTCCCAGTTTTCTTACTGCAAAATATAAATCTCCGATCATAAATATTATTTTTAATTATTCTAAATTTAATTTAATTTTGCGCAAAAGTACTCCTCGTAATTAATTCCGGGTTATCATTTCCCAACTTTTAGTTATCCTATTGAGGATTTGCTTTAAGTTGTACCGTAACCGTAAATTTTCTTGTATGAGAAGTGTAGTAGTGTTCAAATCCGATAACATCGAGATTGTAATACAGGAAGACCCCGATTCTGAAAGGATTTCGAGATCATCTATTCATGAAGATCAATCTAGCTTTAATCTTCTTTTTTTATTGAGTTCGAACATCAATATGAAAGCTAATGACTGTGGTACACAATTAATATTTAAAAAAAATCAATATATTCTTCATTATTCAGCTCTGCAAAGGAATTTCGAACTATGGACTGAGGACCAGGAAAGCTTAAAATATTTACACATTCAGCTCAACTATCGGTATGTTTCAAATCTAATTCACTCTGAATCCAATGACGAAGGAGCTGAAATATTGAAAAGTATGATCCATAATAATTTTGTTTTCCTCCAAAAAGCCACTCCCCCGAATATGACTGTAGAAATGCATATGATATTAAAGGAAATATTAGGTTATACTAAAAAAGGAGTGATGCAGAAATTATTTATTGAGGCCAAGATCATCAAACTTCTGATTCTTATTTTCGAACAGTTCAATGAAAAAAACATCATGGAATCAACTTCTAAGAATCCTGAAATGGTTAAAAAGTTTATTGATGAAAATTACCACAGAAATATTAAGGCAGAAGAAATTGGGAAGCTCATGGGGGTTAATCAGAATATGATCAGAAAGGAGTTTAAGGCAGAATATCACACCACCATTTCCCACTATATTTCAGAACTCAGAATGCTGAGGGCAAAAAAATTAATCACCGACAAGAAGATTATGATTAAGGAAATTGCCATTGAATGCGGCTATGAGTACATCCAAAACTTTACCCGCGCATTTAAAAAGAAGTTTGGAGTATCTCTGGAACACTTGAGAAATAATAAATAGAAAAACCGCCTAAAAAATTAAGCGGTTTATATATGTTGTTTTGCTTTGATATTACTTTTTCAGAATTAAGGTGAAAAAGCAATGACAATCAATTAATGATGATGTCCGTGATCGTGAATGAAAGGTCCGTTTCCTTTAGGCTGGCTGTAGATTACTTCTACCCCCTCCTGCTCAGAAACAAGTTTTCTTCTGATATCTTCAGGATCGAAAGGCTTCACTTTTCCGAAGTACTCTTTCAAACCTTCAGTTAGCCACATTGGAATTACTAATCCGAAGAACATAAAAATACACCAGAACCCCACTAAGAACATAGTAATGAAGAATACAGTCCATAGGAACTGGTAAAACGGCCAAAATGCTGATAAAATCGTTATCATATCTCTTAAAGATTTTAGGCAAAAATAGAACTTTTTTCCTGTTTACACAAAAGATAGAGACTCTATTTTCTAATTTATTTTAATTTTAAACTAATTAGTGGGCAAGATTGGCAAAGAAATCGTTTCCTTTATCATCGGTAATGATGAATGCAGGGAAGTCTTTTACCTCAATTTTTCTTACGGCTTCCATTCCTAATTCCGGGAAATCTACTACATCTACAGACACTATATTGTCTTTCGCAAGAATGGCAGCCGGTCCTCCGATTGATCCAAGGTAGAAACCTCCGTATTTATTGCAAGCATCAGCAACGTCTTTGCTTCTGTTTCCTTTCGCCAGCATAATCATACTTCCACCGTGGCTCTGGAACTCATCAACATAAACGTCCATTCTTCCTGCTGTGGTAGGTCCGAAACTTCCTGAAGCCATCCCCTCCGGTGTTTTTGCAGGTCCTGCATAATAGATTGGGTGATTTTTGAAATATTCCGGCATTGGTTGACCGCTATCAATAATTTCCTTGATCTTAGCGTGAGCAATATCTCTTGCTACGATCAATGTTCCGTTTAGTTTTAATCTTGTTTTGATTGGGTATTTTGAAAGCTCAGCCAAAATCTCAGGCATTGGCTTATTCAGGTTAACTTCAACAGCTTCTTCCAAATGTGGTGGCGTAGCAGGTAAGAATCTCTTTGGATCTTGTTCCAATTGCTCAAGGAAAATTCCTTCTTTTGTAATTTTTCCTTTGATATTTCTATCTGCCGAACAAGAAACACCCATTCCTACAGGACAAGAAGCAGCATGTCTCGGAAGTCTGATTACTCTTACGTCATGAGTAAGATATTTTCCTCCAAATTGTGCTCCGATGGCACTTTCCTGACATATTTTCTGAACTTTAGCTTCCCATTCAAGATCTCTGAAAGCCTGCCCCGCTTCATTTCCTTCTGTAGGAAGGTTATCATAATATTTTGCTGAAGCTTTCTTCACTGCAGCAAGGTTGGCTTCTGCTGAAGTACCTCCGATCACCAATGCTAAGTGATAAGGCGGACAAGCTGCAGTACCTAAATCTGAAATTTTCTCTTTGATAAATTCTTCAAGAGATTTTTCATTCAATAAGGATTTTGTCTTTTGGTATAGGAATGTTTTATTCGCAGAACCTCCTCCTTTTGTAAGGAAAAGGAATTCATAATAATCTCCTTTTTTAGCATAAATATCGATCTGTGCCGGAAGGTTTGATCCTGAATTCTTCTCGTCAAACATTGTTAAAGGCACTACCTGAGAATATCTTAGATTTCTTTTCTGGTATGTATTAAAGATCCCACGGCTTAAGAATTCACCATCATCTACTCCGGTGTATACGTTTTCACCTTTCTTACCCATTACAATAGCTGTTCCAGTATCCTGGCAAGAAGGAAGAGCTCCTTCTGCGGCTACGGCAGCATTCTGTAGTAAATTGTAGGCAACAAATCTATCGTTATCTGTAGCTTCAGGATCATCAATGATTCTTTTAAGGCTCTCCAAGTGTGAAGAACGTAACATAAAGGAAACGTCTGCCATAGCTTCTTCAGCCAATAATTCCAATCCTTTTGGGTCAACTGTCAAAATTTCTCTGTCACCCAGTTTTTCAACCTTTACATAATCTGATGTAAGTTTTTTATACACCGTATCATCCTTCTGAATCGGATACGGATCCTGATATCTAAAATCCATTCAATTTTTTGTTTGTACAAAAATACGGCTCCTCTTAAAAAATATGAGCAAAATCAGTCATTAAGATTGATATTTATAATGATTATAAATTGTGAATTTCTTCGGTTATCAGTAACTTTATAAAAATTTCAATCACAATGAATTACAGAATAGAAAAAGACACCATGGGAGAGGTGCAAGTACCTGCAGACAAGCTTTGGGGTGCACAAACAGAGCGTTCAAGAAACAATTTTAAAATTGGCCCTGAGGGATCAATGCCTCATGAAATCATTGAAGCTTTTGCCTTTCTAAAAAAAGCAGCAGCTTATACCAATGCTGACCTGGGTGTACTTCCTCCTGAAAAAAGGGATATGATCGCCAAGGTTTGTGATGAAATCCTGGAGGGAAAACTTAACGATCAATTTCCTTTGGTGATCTGGCAGACGGGTTCCGGAACGCAGTCAAACATGAACGTTAATGAAGTTGTTTCCAACAGAGCACACGTTAATAATGGGGGAACGTTAGGTGATAAATCTGAAATTCATCCCAACGATGATGTCAATAAATCTCAGTCATCTAATGATACTTATCCTACTGCAATGCATATTGCTGCCTACAAAAAAGTAGTGGAGACAACCATTCCTGCGGTTGAGAAATTGAAAAATACCCTTTCTGAAAAATCCAAAGCGTTCAAGGATGTGGTAAAAATCGGAAGAACCCACCTAATGGATGCGACTCCGCTTACATTGGGACAAGAGTTTTCGGGTTACGTAGCTCAATTGGAATTTGGCTTAAGAGCCTTAAGAAATACCTTGCCGCACCTTGCTGAACTTGCTCTTGGAGGCACGGCTGTGGGGACAGGATTAAATACTCCCAATGGTTATGATGTAAAGGTGGCTGAATATATTGCCCAATTTACCAATCATCCGTTTATAACAGCAGAGAATAAATTTGAGGCATTGGCAGCGCATGATGCCATTGTTGAAAGTCATGGTGCATTAAAGCAACTTGCTGTTTCGTTATTTAAAATTGCTCAGGATATCAGATTGCTGGCATCAGGACCACGTTCCGGAATCGGAGAAATTCATATTCCTGAAAATGAACCGGGATCTTCCATTATGCCCGGAAAAGTAAATCCTACTCAAAATGAGGCCTTAACAATGGTTTGTGCTCAGGTTCTGGGAAATGATACTACCATTTCATTTGCAGGAACTCAAGGAAATTACGAATTGAATGTCTTCAAACCGGTAATGGCTTATAACTTCCTGCAATCTGCACAATTAATTGCTGATGCGTGTATTTCATTTAACGACCACTGTGCAGTAGGTATTGAACCAAACCATGAGAGAATTAAAGAGCTTGTTGACAAATCATTAATGCTTGTAACAGCTTTAAATCCTCACATTGGATATGAAAATGCTGCAAAAATTGCAAAAACAGCCCATAAAAACGGTACAACGTTAAAAGAAGAAGCCATCAATCTGGGGCTTTTAACAGCTGAACAATTTGATGAATGGGTAAAACCGGAAGATATGGTTGGGAGTTTAAAATAATTTTAGAATATAGATTAAATAGTAGAAAGCCCCGAAAGTTTCGGGGCTTTTTATATCAGTCAGAGTTTCTAGAATGATGTAACAGTACCTCTATTTTATCATTTATATTTATCCTGAGAAATCATCCAGCATATTTCTGGTAGGAACAAAGAAAAGTGATCCTGTAACTGCTGTACTGAAATCCAATATTCTGTCATAGTTTCCAGGAGGATTTCCAATAAACATATTCGTCAGCATTTTGTTTGTAGTGGTAAACGTACTTGCATAGGAGATAAAATAAGTGCCAAACTCATTGGTGGAAGGATTTCCAAAAGGCATATTGTCTCTTACAATCTTTAACTCTTCCCCATTTTCACCTTCAATATTAGCCAAGGCAATGTGGGAATTGGATGGTTTTACACCATCAGACATTTCAATATCATTTTCCTTGGATCTTCCTATTACTTTTTCCTGATCTTCTGTGGAAAGGCTTTTCCAGGCGTCCATATTGTGAAGATATTTCTGAACGAACAGATAGCTTCCTCCTTTATATGGAAGATCCTCGTCTCCGATCTTTGCAAAATAATCACGATCATCTCCGTGGGGGTTTTCTGTACCATCCACAAAACCAAGGATAGATCTTGCATCCCAATATTTAAATCCATGAATTTCCAAGATACTTTCCGCCACTGAACCCAATACCTTTGATATTTCAATGGCCATATCAAAGATCAGGCTTTTGTTGTCTGCTCTTAAATGAAAATGAAGATCTCCCGATGTGGAAACAGCAGTATGTTTTTCGCCTTTTATTTCTTCAAAATTTACCAGCTCTTTCGGTAATGGCGTCGGAAGTTCCAGTTTTTTCCAGGCTTCAGCGCCTATTCCCATCACACAACTTACCCTGCTGTCCGGAAATCTGTTGAAACCCGAATTATTAAGGTTTAGCACCAAAGCACATAGATTCTGAAAAGCATCTTTTAGCTGGAGGCTATCATGAAGTTTCCAGACCATAAAGATGGTATTACTGTTAGGATAATCAGTTACATTTTGTGATTCTATCGTACTCATCTATCTTTTTGTAGTAAAGTTATTTAAACTTATCAGAGAATTCAAGGGTGTACGATAAAAAAACTTTAATTTTTAATGCTTAAAAATAGGGCTGCTTCCAAAACGTAAATGTATTTCGGGAGCTAAAGAGTATGCTTTCTTCCGTAGATTTTTAAATTTTAAAATGACTCTCAGAATAATTTTGGACAGAGAATATTACATCATTAGCCAATCAGCTCTTTTGCCTGTGCAAGGGCTGCCTCTGTAATCTTGCTTCCTGAAAGCAATTGAGCAATTTCGTTCAGTTTATCTTCATCACTTAAAGGGATAATGGTAGACTGGGTTTTTCCGGCAATATCCTGCTTTACGACCTTATAGTTATCATTTCCTTTAGCAGCAACCTGTGCAAGGTGGGAGATCACGATCAGCTGCATATCTTCAGACATTTCACGCATAAGATTTCCGATTTCCTCAGCTACTTTTCCTGAAACTCCGGTATCAATCTCGTCTAAGATCAAGGTAGGTAATTCGTCACTTTCTGCAATAATTTTCTTCACAGCAAGCATTACCCTTGATCTTTCACCTCCTGAAATTGCTGTTTGGATCGGCTTTAATGGAAAACCTGAGTTGGCCTGAAATAGAAGCTGGATATTTTCTTTTCCAAATTGATTAAATTCTATAGCATCCTGCAATTCTATATCAACTTTTGCTTTTTCAAGACCCAATTTTTTAAGAAGACTTTCTGCTTTTTTAATAAAGACAGGAACATTTTTTTTTCTATTCTTAGAAAGTTTTTCAGCAAGTGTCTGAAGTGTTTTTTCTTTTTTAGAAATATTTTCCTCCGTTTCAGCAATCTGTGACTCCAATTCTGAAGCTCCTTTCTGGTCCCCTGCTAATTCGTTTCTTATTTCTATCAGTTCATTAAGATCTGAAACATTATGCTTAAGGAATAACGCATTGATCTTATTGTTCAGTTCTGTAAGGGATACAAGATTTTCAGGATTGATTTCTACTTTCTCTGCCTCATGCTCAAGCTCAGAAATAATATCTTTCAGCTCTACAAAAGATGTTTCAAGTCTTTGGTCAAGCTCTGCAAAACCTGTAGAGACTTCAGCGATTCTGGAAAGCTTCGCTTTTGCTTCATTAAAGAAAGACAGAATCCCAATTTCCTCCTGATGAAACCTTGATAGAATCTGTCCCACATTTTCAGAAATCATCCCTGCATTTTCCTGAATAGACAACTGATTCTGAACATCTTCAAAGTCTACATCATCCAATTTTAATTCTTCCAGTTCGTTAAGTAAGAACTCTTTATAATCACTTTCTTTGGTAGATTCTGAAAGCCGTGTCTTCAATTTTTTAAGCAGCATCTTCAGATTCTGAAAATCCAAAAACTCCTGCTGATATTCTTCTATCATCTTTTTGTTTTCAGAAAGTCCATCGATAATTTTAAATTGATATTCTGACGTAAAAAGATTGGATGTTTCAAACTGGGAATGAATATCAATCAGTTGGGAAGAAAGCCCCTTAAGGACATCCAGCGTCACGGGGACGTCATTGATAAATGCACGGGATTTTCCAGATGGAAGAATTTCTCTTCTGATAATGGTCTGATGTTCATAATCCAGATCATTTTCAATGAAAAACTTTTTAAACTGATTGTTAAGATCAAACTCTGTTTCTACAATACTTTTCTCTTCGGTCTTGGCAATGGATTTTACATCCGCCCTTTCTCCCAAAATAAGTCGCAGCGCTCCCAGAATAATGGATTTCCCAGCTCCTGTTTCACCGGTTATTACCTGTAAACCATTTTTCAATGATACTTCTAAGGTATCAATTAAGGCAAAGTTTTTAATGTAAATTCTCGAAAGCATTGATAATCCGGTTATAATCCAATTGGAGTTTGAATGGTAAAAATAAGTTTTTTTAATGAAAGCAGAAATGGCAAATGTCGATTAATATGTGTACTTATACTTTTTGAAATTTCAATAAGCAGTTCATAGAAGTTTTTGTATTGATACTCAAAAGCCCCCAATCACTGAAGACGGCAAAGGGTGCGTATCCTTTGTCAAAAAGAAATTCTCTTGGATAGGTATCAAACATCATTTCACGGAGAGAAGTTCTCCAGCTATTGATCGGTAGTGAACAAAACGAAACTTCTGAAATATGAAGCTCGTAAAAATGTTTATGTTTTATAAATACTCTAAAATCTTCGGAAAAAATAAATCTGTTCTCAGCTTCAAATTCCTGAAGTTCAGTTTCAGTAATGGAACTTTTAACAGGAAGCCATGATTTCCATTCTTCATCAGACTGTCTGGGGCAAGCATTTCTTCTTCAATATTACAAGGAAGCATATTGAGACCATTCTCAATCCAAAGATTAAGTGTTTTGTCAATAATATCTTCAATCTTTCCCCGATTGCCCATTATTTCCACTTATTCCACTTATTATCAGCATTTTTCGGTGAAAGAATAATCATGTTTTGTTTTAAATCATTCAGAATAAGCCCACCATTATTTCCGGAATTGAAAATATTGAAGATCTCATCACTTTTAGTATCCATAAACAGGTTGAAGTAAAACCCCTGCTGGAATGAGTTTTCGTATCTTTTAAGCTGCATCAGGGCATCGAAAATCACTTTCTTGCCTGCGGTTTGATCCTGGTTGAACAGGTTATCCATTCCTGATCTGTGATACGTATACATTGTAGAACGCAACTGGCTCCAGTTAGGATTGATAATTTCATTGATTAGTATTGTACGGCTTCTTGGTTCATTAATGGTATTCCATCCGTCATAGTTCCTGTTTTGAGAATTTTGAGCAATCTGCTGAGCTTTTGCAAACCATGGGTTTCCTCCCATTGACTGAAAGCTGTCTGCATCATATCCCAAAATAAGGTAAATATAGAAACTGATGACATCTGTAAGGTTTTTGCCGGAAAACTGTCTTTCATTAAAAATAAGATTTTCATTCTCAATATATTCAAAACCGAATCTTTGATCCTGAAGATTGAGTAAAGGAGATTCATAGGTTGTGTTATAAACCGGACGTACAGCCTGCACTACAATCGTTCCCTTGAATTTATTTACATCTCTTTCTGAAATCACAATGGCAAAGCCACATTTAATCTTTTCAAAATTCTGCAGCTTCTTTCCTGTCCAGCTGGTATTATTAATAAAGTCTCTAAGGCTTTTTTCCAGTGACTTAAATGCCTGCTGGTTACTTCCTCCTATCTGTTGGGAATTTACCTGAACCGTAGCGAGTAATTCCTGAGAAAAACCAAGGTTACATATAAAAAACAGAAAAAATAAACTTATAATTTTTTTCATTGTCTATTAAAAATTGAGAACGGAAATTTATTAAAATTATTTTAAAAGCTGAGATTCCATAAAGTTGAGAATATCCTTTGCAACTTCCCCTTTCGACTTCAGGTCAAATTCTCTTTTCTCTGTCTTGGTAAATATCTTGATTTTATTGGTATCATTCTTAAAGCCGGCTCCCTCATCACGCAGAGAGTTCAAAACAATCATATCAAGGTTTTTCTTTTCCAGCTTTCCTTTTGCATTCTCTTCTTCATTTTGAGTCTCCAAGGCAAAGCCTACCAAAAACTGGTGGGTTTTCTTTTCTCCCATTGTTTTAAGGATATCCGGATTTTTAACCAGCTCAATGGTGAGATTTTCATCATTTTTCTTGATTTTCTCCTTGGCAATCTCTTTTGGAGCATAATCTGCAACTGCAGCACTTGCAATACCAATGTCTATTTTATCATAGAACTCAAATACCTTAGCCAACATTTCCTTGGCTGAAGTTACTTTATGGAGTTCTACCTTTTTATCATGAAGAGTTTGAGAGCTTGGACCAGAGATCAGGATTACCCTTGCTCCTCTTCTTGAAGCTTCTTCAGCCAGAGAGAATCCCATTTTCCCTGAAGAGTGATTGCCTATAAACCTTACCGGATCAAGGGCTTCATAAGTAGGTCCGGCAGTAATCAGGACTGTTTTTCCCTCAAGACTGTTTGACGTCGTATTGATTGTAAAATAATCTTCAATAGCATTAAAAACAGTACCGGGCTCCGCCATTCTCCCCTGTCCTATCAACCCGCTCGCCAGTTCACCATTTTCTGCAGGAATGATTGTATGACCAAAGCTTTCAGCGAGTTCCAAATTTTTCTTCGTGGATGGGTGGATGTACATATCCAAATCCATTGCAGGAGCAATAAACACCGGACATTTTGCCGACATGTAAGTTGCAATAACTAGATTATCACACATCCCATGAGTCATTTTAGCTAATGTATTTGCTGTACAGGGAGCCACAATCATGACATCTGCCCATAAGGCTAATTCCACATGACTATTCCAGGTTCCGTTATCACTATAAAAATCAGAATAAACAGGTTTCTTGGATAATGTTGACAGACTTAATTTGGTGACGAAATGCTCTGCATCGGGAGTCATTATTACCTGTACTTCAGCCCCTTTCTTTATAAAGTCCCTTATCAGAAAATGAACTTTATAAGCTGCAATTCCTCCTGAAACGGCGATAAGTATCTTTTTACCGGAAACACTCATTTAGCTTTAATTTTTTTTGAAACACTAAAATACTTATTTTTTCCCATAATAAGGGTTTAAAACAATAAAGGTCATAAAAGAACAGAATTCTTTTATGACCTTCGTTTATAAAAAACACAGATGATTATTTTCTCTCTTCTGTTTTTCTGAAATACACATCGTCATTTAACCATTCTTCAATAGCAATTGAAGTTGGCTTTGGAAGCTTTTCGTAATGCTTAGAGATCTCAATTTGTTCTCTGTTTTCGAAAACCTCTTCTAATGTAGAATTGTGAACAGCAAATTCATCTAATTTGTTGTGAAGCTCCGTACGGATCTCCGCATTGATTTGCTCTGCTCTCTTTCCCATGATAACAATAGCTTCATAGATTGAACCTACTTTATCTTCAATCTTATCCTTATCGTAAGTGATAGTATTTACTTCTGCTTTTGTATCTTTTACACTCATTTTGAGAAAATTATTTTTATTTTAAGATGGCAAATTTACGAATTATCTTTGAATTTTGAAAGTCGCTGCAGGCGGAGGGGTCTGAAGGGCTGCACTGTCCCTCTGCATCTGCTTTGCTTGCTTTTCATTGCTAATCTGATCTTTAATTTGCTGGTCAGCTTTATTTTGGTTAGCCAGCTTATCTGCTTCTTTTTTCTGTCTTGCTGTTAAAACTGCTATTCTTTCTTCAGTTTGCTTTTTAACAACAACAAAATTTTGTTTTTCCTTCTCCAGCTTTGCTCTAAGATCAGCTGCGGTTTTGGAATATTCTGTATTAGGAAGTTCTTTTTCTACCATTTTCGCATACGTTAAAGCACTTTCAATACGCTCATCCTTAAGATCATAAACGGATTTTGTTGCTAATTCATAACGTGACTTCATGATATAATCATAAATTTTTGAACGAAGCTTTGTACTTGGGAAATCCTCCAATACGTTTTCCAATGCTACATTGGCAGCTTTATACTGTCCCATTTTGAAATACTGCCTTCCGTTTTCATAAGCTTTGAACTCCAATTTGTAAGACAGCTCATCAATAAGCTGAGAAATATTTTTTGATCTTTCAGAATTTGGATAATTGTTCAGGAAATCCTGAAGCTCGTTGATTGCCAATTCTGTACTCGATTGATCCAGGTTATAATCCATAGACCCCTCATAGTAGCACAATGCAGACATGTAAGCTGCTTCTTCTGCTCTTGGATCTTTTGGAAAGTTGATTGCAAAGTTTTTAAACTGATGACCTGCCAGCTTATAACTCTTGTCATAGTAGTTAGCATAAGCTGTATTGAAACCTACGTTAGGAAAGTCATCTGTTCCTGCCACAAGATTGGCAAGTCTGTCGTAAAGAGCCAATGCATTTTTCCACTTTTTCTTCGCGAAGTTTTCATTAGCCGCCTTTAAGATAAACTCTTTATCAGCGCTTTTCATTGCTCTTTCCTGCTGGCTTACACATGAGGCAATTACTGCTACAGCAAAAAGACCTAAAATATATTTTTTCATATAAAAAATTCAACAGTTTTCGGATTACACAGCCGATTTACTAATTTGCAAAAATATAACTTTTTTGTCAATAGATTTTTTTTTATGAATATTTAACGTAAATTTAGTCTGCAGCGTATCCCAAAATAGCAAAAACGCTCAATAAAAGATTCATTCTCACCTTTTTCTCGGCCTCTTTTGCGTAGGCTTCTTCATTTTTGCTTGGCACATAAAGTTCATAAAAATTTTTGTTTCGGATCACGAACAATGTAGAACCAATAATCATGGTAAGAATATCTTCTGGCTTTGGAGTAAAAGTAAAAACCCCTGAAGCGACTCCTTTTTTAATCACTTCATCCAGTTTCTTTACAAAAAGCTGGTAGAAGTCCAGTAATTCATCTTTTAAGTTCTCCGTATGACGAAGCTCCTGGGTAACAAACCCATGAAAATAATTGTATTTAAATAGTTGGGAAACGATATATTTTATCATTTCACGCATCTGCATTTCAGGTTTTCCTTCCTTGATGGTGTCTGCAAATTCTGAGAAATTTTCCCGGGTCTTCAATACTCTGTACTGATAGAGATAAGACATCATTTTCTCCTTGGAACCAAAGTAATAAGAGATCATGGCGACGTTTATATTTGCCTTAGAACAGATATCTCTCACAGAAGTTCCCTCGTATCCTTTTTTTGCAATCAGCTCTTCTGCAATATCCAGTATGTGAATCTGTTTTTCTGTAAATTTTTTTTTCATGAAGTGTACTTTGAGTAAAGTTAAGAAATTTTTAACACATTTATAAACGATTGTTTAATAATTTTTCATTAAATCTAAATAATAGTATTTTTGAAAATGGAATTTTTTGATTTTCACCATCATAAAAAAAACATTAGAGACGGAATTTACAATTTGGACATTGAAGGGATTCCGCCTGATTTTCCTTATTCAATAGGTATTCATCCCAATGACATTGATGTTATTAATATCAACCTACAACTTAGCAGGATGAAAAACATGATGTTCCCAAATTGCTTTGCAATTGGTGAATGTGGCCTGGATTCCAGGGTTCCGATTGATCAAAACATACAGGAGGATGTTTTTTTAAAGCAGATAAAAATAGCCAATGAGGTAAAAAAACCTATTATTATTCACTGCGTGAGAAAATTCTATGAGGTAATCTCTTTTAGGAAAAAGTCCAGTCAGGCCATGATCATTCATGGTTTTAATAAGAAACAGCAAATTGCTACGGATCTTCTTACCAATAATTTTTACCTGAGTTTTGGAAAAGCTGTTTTGTATAATTTATCTTTGCAGAATATTTTAAAAAACACCCCATTGGACAAACTTTTTTTAGAGACTGACAATGAGGATTTTAAGATCGAAGAATTGTACCTAAAAGTTTCGGAGATAAAAGAAATTTCTTTGGAACAACTCAACGAACAAATTTTAGAAAATTTACACACGATAAGAAATGGATAAATACTGGTTGGAAAGAACGGAACTTCTGGTAAAAGAGGAAGGTTTGGAAAAATTGAATAAAGCTACTGTTTTGGTTGTTGGTTTAGGCGGGGTTGGTTCTTTCGCTGCTGAATTTCTTGCAAGAGCCGGAGTAGGAAATATGACGATCGTGGATGGTGACACAGTGGATATTACCAATATCAACAGACAGTTACCAGCTTTACGTTCTACTGTTGGAAAACATAAGGTAGAAGTTGTTGCAGAAAGACTTTTAGATATTAACCCTGATCTTAATTTAATCAAAATCAATGAGTTTCTAAACCCTGAAAGGATGGATGAAGTTTTGGATTCTGCAAAATTTGATTATGTTTTGGACTGCATCGACAGCGTTACTCCAAAACTTTGTTTGATTATCGCCGCCAAAAGAAGAAGGATAAAAATTGTAAGTTCAATGGGAGCCGGCGGAAAAACCGATCCAAGCAAAGTATTGGTTAGAGACATTAGTAAAACCGAACATTGCCACCTCGCAAGACAAGTAAGAAAAAGACTGAAAAAAGTAAAAATAGACAAAGGAGTTCGTTGTGTTTTTGCCAATGATATTCAGGATGAAGAAAGTTTGAAAATGACTGACGGAACCAACTATAAAAGATCTTTTTACGGAACAATAAGCTATATGCCAGCAATTTTCGGTTTGTATACTGCTGCTGAAGTCATCAACCATTTAGTGAAACAAGATTAATGCAGAACACCAAATATCCCAGAGCAGAAAAGCTCAAAATGAATACAGAGATCGGTTTACTCTTTGAAAAGGGTAAATGGAGAACTTCTGGAAATCTAAGAATTATCATTTTGAAAGACAAGCCTACTCTTTCGGTAGAAACTACCAGGTTTGGCGTTTCTGTTTCAAAGAGATATTTCAAAAGAGCTGTCCATAGAAATCGTATTAAAAGGCTTCTCCGAGAATGTTACCGCCTGAATAAGGATTTATTTAAGAATGCTTTTGGAGAAAAAACTATTGCGATGTTATTTTGGGTTTCTTCCGAAATGCCTCAAAAGTTTCAGGACGTAGAAGCACAGTTTATAAAATTGTGTGAGGCACAGAAAAAGTAATACTCTTTACCGTAACAATATGATGCTATCATAGCTTCTCAATGGCTAATCCCATATAGAGATTTATGAATATCTGTGATTTTTCGTTCACAGATTTTACAAATTTTCATTTTTTCCTGTAGTAACCCAAATTTCATAACATATCAAATCTCAGATAGTTTTTGTAATTTTATAGAAAACATTAAATCTGAAAACGAATATGTTAGACAATATTCCCTACCTTTCCTATGTAATCAGTGCCTTTATCGGCATTGGATTGGCTGCTGCTACGGGCTTCAGAGTCTTTCTGCCTATGTTTATTGTGAGCTTGGCCTCCTACTTCCACTGGATCCCAATGAATGAGCAATTTGAGTGGCTTGCGGGCCTACCAACGCTTATTACAACAGGAATTGCAACGGTTGCTGAGATTCTTGCGTATTATATCCCCTTTATTGATCACCTATTGGATACGGTCACTATTCCTATGGCTACCGTTGCTGGTTCTATTTTATTTGCCAGTCAGTTTGCTGAGCTTGGAACATTTCCACAATGGGCATTGGCTTTAATTGCGGGTGGAGGAACTGCGGCCACGATCAGTTCCGGTTTTGCGGGAATACGGGCCACTTCTACCGCCACTACAGGAGGACTGGGAAATTCTGTTGTAGGAACCACAGAAACGGCTGGCGCGGGCATTATGTCTGTTCTCGCCATGGCAGCCCCTATTATTGCAGCTATTTTAGCGATTATCTTATTAATTGTTGTGATTATCTTTGGACGAAGGGCCTGGAAAAAATTGCGGGGCAGTAAAAGCGCATCTGAAAATTAATATACAAAAAAGTACAGCCTTTACAGCTGTACTTTTTTTATTTAGTTTTTACTTCTAAAATCTTTTATGTCCTTGATTTTGGTTTGAAAATACTCTTTCTTATCAGGATTCTTCTTGATTAATATTTCAAATGCTTTTATCGCCTTAGTATATAGCTTTTGTTCAAAATAAAGGTTCGCTAACGTTTCTGTCATCAAATGTGAGATATCATCATTCTTTTCTTTCACAACGTAGGAGCTTTCTTCTCTTAGCTGACTGATTCTAGGATTATTTTCAATAAAAGCTTCAATTGCTTTCTCTTTGACCTCAACTTTTTCCTTTTCTGCCTCTTCTGGTCTATCTATTTTCAGCCAACTTTGCCAGGTATTGATAAACCCTGGGACATTACTATTGATAGAAGATTGAGGGGTATTCTCTACCACAGCCTTCTGCATTGTTTCTTCGTTTATAGATCTTTCTTTATTTCCTTTCTGTGCTTCTTCCACACTTAAACTTGAAATATCTGATCCAAAGAATGAAACATTCATTACAGGTGCTTCTTCTTTTGGAGTTACTTTACTTTCAATTTCTTTTGAATCCTCCTTGCTTTCTTGCTGATCTTCTATTAGCTCAGAAATTTCTTCTACAACCGGCACAACCTCTTCATTTACGGGCTCCGGCTTATTAATAAGTTCTGTACTTTCAATTTTTTCAGACTCTGTAACAGGCAACTCTTCCTTTACAGGGGCTGCTGTTTCTACTGGCTTCTTGATTAGAGAATCCAGCATATTAGATTCAAGGCTCATTGGCCTCCAAGAGGTTTGAACTTCAGGGGTTTCGTCTTCTTTTTCTTCTATAATCTCTTCCTGGGCAACAACTTCAACAGGTTTTGTATTTTCTACAATTTCGTCTTGTTGTATAGGTTCTGATTTTATTTCTTCCGATTCTGGATTGTCTTGATTTGTAGACCAAAAATGGAAATTCTGAGTTTCTGCAAAGCTGATCTCGTGATCTTCAGTAGCCGCCAGCTCTTCTTTCTCAGGTTGTGGAGCCGACTTTGTCTCTTTCATTTTTTTCTCTACCTCCTCGATCAGACGTCTCATTTCCTCTTCATGCTTATTTACATGGGGCTGGGAAATATCAGCAATTTCTGTTACTTCTTCATTATTTGCCTGTATTTTTACATCAGGCATAAACGCTTCAGTTCCGTGGAAGCTTAGTTCAGCTCCTGATTCTTTTGGCTCATCTTCGGATATAGAAACTGAACTATTTTCGTTTTCAATAATAGCTTCAGGTTCTACCGATTCTACCTCTTTATTTTCTGCCGGCAATAAGCTTTCTGTTTCTTCAAAGCTTAGATTTTCCTCTTCTTCAACTTTTTCTTCTTCAGTTTCTGAGGTGATCACATCTTCATCAATAACTGCTGTTGGAGTGAAATTTTCACCTGCATTTTCTTCAATTTCAGCCTGTACTTCCTCTTCTTTATTGTGAGCCGTTTCTTCTGATATGGCTTCTAGCTTTTGAGTAACCAGGGTTCCTGATTCTAATGTAGATTCAAGATCAATGGTTTCAGTATTCTCTTCATTAAGAAAATTTTCTTCTCCTTCAAATAAAATCCTGTTTCTTTCTCCATTAACGAAGATATGATTGACTTCTTGTGGGGTCTGCAATATGCATGACTCTTTTACCTCTTCTTCATTCTTCTCAGGAACAGCATCTTCTCTTTTTATTGGAAAGCCTTTTTCTTTATAGGCATATCGAGATTTCTCAACAATCTTGGTGGACTGCTTTTCTTCTACAACCGGAGATTTAGGTTCCTGTTGAATCTTCCCATTGATCAGTTGATAAAGAATTTTTTTATCAGTAGTATAAGCCGCTGTTGTGGAAAGCTCTCTCTGATAATTTTCTTTTTCATACAGGTGTACTCCATATAAATGAAGCGCCCTTATATTTTGAATATAGGGAAAAGTGTGAATCTCTTCTTTCAAAAGACCAAGGTCTTCTGATTGAATATTTTTCGGATTTTTTATTAATTCTAAAACTCTGGGATTCATCTTACCAATTCGCTACAATGTCGTTAAAAATCTTGTTAATAATTCTCTCTGTTACAATTTTCACCTGTGAAGCTTCGATATCGGATTGTGACAAGTTGCTGTTAAAAGCTGCTTCATCAGTATAAGTTCTATCAAAACTAGAATCCGGGTGTACTTTATTTTCATAATGTACCTTTACGGTAATTGTAAGCTTATTCTGTGCCTGCTGTATCACTCCGCCCGCTGGAGTTTGCGATGTGGTAGAGCTGATCGTAGTTGGCGTAATGGTATAATCTGTAATTTCTCCTTCAATCAAGATATCAGGATTCTCTTTAGTCCCTTTCAGGGTTGTTCTCTGCACAAATCTATTCTGAATATCTGTTGAGAACTGCTGTGATAATGCAGGGTTTACAAGGGTTGCATTGTTGGGAAACTCATTGATCTGAACAGTCTTTTCATCTGTAAGGGATGATCCTGTAAAGCTGTAGCAAGAATTTAGTACTCCCAGCAAAGCAAAAAGAACTCCAACCAGTATTGGCTGTTTCAGACTAATATTTTTATTTTTAAAATTCATTTTTAGATCCAATTTCAGTAATTTCATCATGCTCAATTTGTTGAATAGCATCTTCATAGGCAAAATAATTTGCAGTGTATAAGAATGGCATCGTAAGAAAAACTCCTATTCCACAAGCAATAATACCAATCTGAGCTAAAATACCCACTACTATTGAGAAAAGAAAAATTGACATTAAATTTCCTTTACTCATTACTTTTGAAATATTCCAAGCTTCTTTTATCTCTTTAATTCCTTTAAGACTGACTAACGGGATAATATAGAAGCCTCTCAATACAAAGTAATAGATAGCCACTATTATTAAAAACAT
Organism: Chryseobacterium sp. SIMBA_028; assembly: GCF_046535285.1. Taxonomy (NCBI): domain Bacteria; kingdom Pseudomonadati; phylum Bacteroidota; class Flavobacteriia; order Flavobacteriales; family Weeksellaceae; genus Chryseobacterium; species Chryseobacterium sp. SIMBA_028. The sequence continues at coordinate 197,459 of NZ_JAWRWZ010000011.1, forward strand.
ATAAGGAATCATAAAAATCACGGCAACCGGGTTTTCATTATTATTTGACATTCCACCGGTTATGGCCATCACAATAATCAAAGGAATGTAAAGTAGCAGAACACCTCCAAAAACAATTAACTGCAAAATAAAATAAGGCATAAAGTCTTTAAAGTCAAAAATATCTCCAGGACTTGCTGCCTGATTTCTATTAAGCTTTTGAAGGTATTTATATAAATTACCCATTGCTAATAGGCCACAAAAAGGAATAATTGACATGATACAGCATACTAAAAATGCTACAAAAATATTACCGAAGTCTTTCTTTAAAAGTTCAAACCCTTTATTAATATATTCTCCGAGCTTAAAATTAATTGGTTTAGGTGTTAAAATTACTTTCATTATTTATATTGTGTTTAATCTTCCAGGTTATATTGTTTTATTTTTCTGTATAAAGTTCTCTGTGAAATTCCCAGCTCATCTGCAGCTCTGTTTCGTCGTCCTTTATGCTTCTCCAATGCCTTGATAATTAAATCTTTTTCATTGTTTTGAAGAGAAAGCGATTCTGGCCTATTCTCCTCTACTTCAATGTCTTCAAAGTCTTCATAGCTATCTTCAGGACTTGAAATAATGGTTGGCGTCTGAACAGTTGGCGTATCTTTATTATTTTCAAAATACAATAAAGATCCAGAGTTAATTTGTGGTTGACTTTCCGGAGTATAAATTCTATTGATCAGATTTTTTTCATGATTACTTAAGTCTGTCGTTCCTCTGTTCTTTATCAATTCCGAAGTTAAGGATTTTAAATCATTAATATCATTCCTCATATCAAAGAGAATTTTATACATAATTTCTCTTTCACTTCCAAAATCATTTTGCTTTGGTGTACTCTGATTATTAACCACCATTGGAAGATGGGTCTCCATTGGAATGTATTCTGCAAGCTTTTCTGCCGTTATATTTCTGTTTCTCTCCACAACGGTCATCTGCTCTACAAGATTTCTGAGCTGACGGATATTTCCCGGAAAAGAGTAGTTGTCTATATAATGAACGGCATTAGGTTCCAACTCCAGTTCAGGCATTCTGTATTTTTCTGCAAAATCTATAGCAAACTTCCTGAATAGCAAATGGATATCGCCTTTTCTCTCTCTTAAAGGTGGCATATCGATCTGAACGGTATTCAAACGGTAGTATAAATCCTCACGGAATCTCCCGTCATGAATGGCCTTCATCATGTTGACGTTAGTAGCAGCTACGATCCTCACATTGGTTTTTTGAACCTGTGAAGATCCTACTTTCATAAATTCACCGCTTTCCAGGACTCTCAAAAGACGAACCTGCGTCTGTAGGGGAAGCTCTCCCACCTCATCCAAAAAAATCGTTCCACCATCAGCTACCTCAAAGTATCCTTTTCTGGTTGCCGTAGCTCCTGTAAAAGCTCCCTTTTCATGTCCGAATAATTCGGAATCTATGGTTCCCTCAGGAATTGCCCCACAGTTTACTACGATATAAGGCTGATGTTTTCTTTTGGATTCTGAATGGATAATCTTTGGAATGAATTCTTTCCCTACCCCGCTTTCTCCAATAACAAGAACGGAGATGTCTGTAGGGGCAACCTGGATAGACTTTTCCAAGGCCCTATTAAGTGCCGGAAAATTCCCGATAATTCCAAAGCGGTTTTTTATGTTTTGTAACTCGTTGCTCATAAGTAAATTTTTGATTATTGATTCAATGTTAATCTTCTACAGTTCTTCTATCTGTGTTCTGTAGACTTTGTTGAAATGCTGAGTGTAGACGTCTTTCATCGTCTTTCCATCATCATACGTTTTTAATGCTAACATTTTCAAATCCAAATAATCCTTGTTTCTAATCTTAGAAACTTTACTTTTAAAGTATATGTTCTCAGCAAAGTCGTTTTCCTTGCTTTGTTTTTCAAAATTCTCCAGTGCTTTGTCATATCTTCCCAGCTCGAAATAGGTTACTCCCAATTGGTAATGATCAAACATTCCTTTCATGTAACCTCTTGTGGCCAGCAATCTTTCTATAATCCCAGCAGCCTTTTCTTTCTGCCCTAAAGCACTGTAGGACATAGCTTTCACTACATCCAGATTATAATCTCCGTTTAAGGATCTTCCTAAATCTTCAGGATAATATTTTTTTAACTCCTCCAGATCCCGAATAGCGCCTTTATAATCTCTCAAAAACTGGAATTTGCACCAGCCTCTGTATCCAAGATGCATTTTAGGGTCTAAAGCAACGGCTTTATCAATTAAGATTTTCCAGGTTGCAAAGTCTCCATTCTTAAGATAAGGAACCGCTTTCTCCATATAGGCATTGGAGAAACTCGGACAAAGTTCAATGGCTTTATCAAATCCTTCCTGAGACTCCCAGGAACCTTGTAAATCTGAAGCCCAGTTGTATAACTCGCACGCTTTTTTGCAGTCCTCACCCTCTACTGCATTACAGTTGACCTGTGCAATAGTATTGGTGTACACTATAAGTAACAAAAAGCTAAGGTAATACCTCTGAAACTTGTCCATTTTCAATTTTATAGGTTAAATACTGATAATAGTCTATTTTTAAACCTTGTACCTCTTTGGGCATCCAGCCATTGAGTGATTTTGTGAATTTTAAAAGCTTATTTTCTAATGCTTCATCCAAGACAGCATCTTTCAATTCTGAATCCATGTGCTTCAGCCTGAACCATCCTGTCTTTCCCTCACAATTTACTAAAAATCTAACGGTCACATAACCATTAATCTCTTTTTCAGCGTATATATTTTCTTTTTTTAGTTTCTCAACAATAGCGATCTTTTCTCCTTTATAATCAACAGGCTGTTGACCGTGATAATACTGAAAACTGAAAGGTCTATTTTTACCTGCTCCGCATTTTTTAAAACCTGCGTCATCCAGTTTTTCATCAAATATAACATCACCAACGGTATCCGGATATTTACCGGTATTTTTCTCTGCCTGACAGGAGATCAGGGCAAAGGAAAATAGAGTAAAAAGGTAAACCGCTTTTATCAAAACCTAAATTTATTCTGTGATTCTTCCTAAAAGCGTGCCCTGGGTGTTATCGTAAACAAAAACATCCACAATGTCACCTATTTTCTGTCCTTCCGTCTTATCAAAGACACATACTGCATTTTGGGAGTTCCTTCCTTTCCATTGGTTTTCGTTCTTTCTGGAAATTCCTTCGATCAGAATTTGATGCTCTCTTCCCACATAAGATTTCATTCTTTGTCTGGAAAGTTCTCTCTGTAGGTCAATAACCTCAGCAAGACGTCTCTGCTTAACATCAGCAGGAATATTATCTTCCATTTTTTTGTGCGCAGGCGTTCCCGGTCTTTCTGAATAGGCAAACATATAACCGTAGTCATATTCCACTTCTTTCATCAGGCTTAGTGTATCCTGGTGATCTTCCTCTGTTTCGTTACAGAATCCTACAATCATATCCTGAGAGAAAGCTACTTCAGGAACAATTTCCTTGGCTTTTTTAATGAGCTCAAGATATTCTTCACGGGTATGCTGTCTGTTCATGGCTTCAAGCATATTATTGCTTCCGCTCTGTACAGGAAGGTGTACATATTTACAGATATTATCGTGTTTTGCCATCATCTTGAATACATCCAGACTCATATCCTGCGGGTTAGATGTAGAAAATCTGATTCTCATTTCAGGAATAGCCTTGGCTACCAGATCAAGCAATTGAGCAAAGTTAACTGCTGTAGCTTTCTGCATTTCAGATGCTTTGGCAAAGTCTTTTTTAGGACCTCCACCATACCACAGGTAAGAGTCTACATTCTGACCTAAAAGGGTAATTTCCTTATATCCGTTATTGGCAAGGTCTTTACATTCATCTATAATGGAGTACGGATCACGGCTTCTTTCTCTTCCTCTGGTAAAAGGAACTACACAGAATGTACACATATTATCACAACCTCTGGTGATGGTAACAAAAGCTGTAACTCCATTTCCACCTAAGCGTACCGGATTGATATCTGCATAGGTCTCTTCTTTTGAAAGAATTACATTGATAGCATCTCTTCCATCATCTGTTTCTTTCAACAGATTAGGCAAGTCTCTATAAGCATCCGGGCCTACAACAAGATCTACCAATTGTTCTTCTTCTAAGAATTTGGTTTTTAATCTTTCCGCCATACAACCCAGAACTCCTACTGTCATGTTAGGTTTTTCTTTCTTAAGGTTTTTGAACTGGGAAAGACGCATTCTTACTGTTTGTTCTGCCTTTTCACGAATGGAGCATGTATTCAACAGGATCAAATCTGCTTCTTCAACTTTCATCGTCGTATTATACCCCTGTTCATTAAGGATGGATGCAACAATCTCAGAGTCAGAGAAATTCATCTGACAACCATAGCTTTCTAAAAACAATTTTTTAGAATTCTCGGGTCTTTCAGCAATTGCAAAAGCTTCACCCTGTTTTGTCTCGTCTATATATTTTTCCTGCACGATAATCTATTTAAGGTTCTGTATTTAAAATCCAAGGGAATTATTCCGTGAATTTTAATCTACGAACAGATAAGTTTGCAAAGATACAAAATATTGTGACAGAATGTCAGGGCTATCTTTCAGTAAAAATTATTGAAAAATATAAAGGAAGTACAATCCTTATTTTCTAGAAAATTATATCTCTATGGGATTCCAGGGCTTTTTTGTATGGCTTATTTTACAATCAAAAGACTTTTTTTAATCTCCATGATCAAAATGATCTGATGTAAAATTTATTTTAATGATTTTCTTGGAAACCACAGGGCTTCCGTCTTTCATAGCTGGCATCCATTTCTTTTTTACCTTCTTCATCGCGAAACGCATATCATCAATAAACATTTCGCTATTCTTTACTTTTGGTAAAACATCAAGATTTTCAACCTTACCGGCTGTATTTACATCAAATACAAGAACAAACTTTCCATTGACAGCGTACTTTTTAAGATCAATATAAGAGTATATCATTTGTAAAAAATTCTTTGGTGAAGGCTCCATCACCACCAAGGAATTCTGCATTTTGATAAGTTTCTGCATTTTCATTATTAGTCTGGGATTTTTGTGAGTATCCCATAAAGCTAAAGAACAGAAACAGGAGTAAAAAATATTTTTTCATCATAATGTACATTACATATCCACAGATAAGGACGAGAAGTTCATTCTTACTCTCATTTCAGATTTTACCGGCTGGCCATTGCAGGTTGCAGGGCTCCAGGTTTTCTTGATTCGTCTTACCACATACTGCATATCATCAAAGAAAGCCTCACTGTGAAGAACTTTTGGTGAACCAAGCGCATCAATAACTTTTCCCTTATCATCTATAATCAATGAAAATATAAAATCTCCACTCAACGTATAAAAGTCTGCATTCAGATAAGTATACATATATTTACTCAATATGTTCTTGTAGGCTGAAGCACCTCCCTCGAAAGACGCTGGCTTAAAATCATTACACTTCGCAGCAACCTGTAGGAATGGCTCTTTTATATCTATTTTAAAAAGATTTTTATTGTTTTCTACAATAAATGAATCATCTCTATCTTCAAGTTCCTGTGCAAATGCAAAGTTTGCAACACAAAGAGCAAAAAATACAAGTATCGTTTTCATAGCGGATTTTATTCTTAAATTATTAAGCAAAGGTAAATATTTAGAGGTCTTATAAAAAACAAAAACTTCATACGAATATGAAGTTTTAAAAGTATTCCCTCTCAAAATAGGGTTATAATCTGGCTATAACATTCCTTTGATATGCTTATAATTGGATTTCACTGTTTCAAGAACCTCATCCATTTTTCCGCCGAGCATGAGCTGTGCCATAGATTTTGTCATTCCCAGCACCTGATCAAATTCAATTTTTGGAGGAAGTGCCAGGGCGTTAGGGTTGGTAAAAATATTCAACAGGTAAGGACCATTATGATTGAAGCATTCCTTAATAGCATTTTCCACATCTTCTGGTTTATGTACGTTTTTCCCAGGATACCCCATTGCCTGAGCGACTAATCCAAAATCAGGATTAATCATGTCGGTTTCATTATCCGGCATCCCTCCTACTTCCATTTCCAATTTTACCATTCCCAGGGTTCTGTTATTAAAGACAATCAACTTTATGGGTAATTTATACTGAAAAATTGTAGCCATATCTCCTAATAGCATAGACAGACCTCCATCTCCACACATCGCAATAATCTGTTTATCTGGATGTGCCAAGGAAGCTCCGATGGCCATTGGCATTGCATTAGCCATAGATCCATGATTAAAAGAACCCAACATCTTTCTTTCTCCGGTTCCTGTAATAAATCTGGCACCCCAAACACAACACATTCCTGTATCTACAGTAAAAATAGCATCTTTTTGGGCCAATCGGTCTAAGGTATGTGCTACATATTCCGGCTGTATAGCATCTTCTTTACCAAAGTCTTTGACATATTCGAGCTGGTTTTCCTTTACTTTTTCATAAAATGCCAACTGTTCATTCAGGAAGTCAGCATCTGTTTTTTCTTTCAGCATTGGCAGCAAAGCCATAATGGTTTGTTTAATATCTCCGGCAAGTCCCAATTCAAGCTTAGCTCGTCTTCCTAATCTTTCAGGGCTTTCATCTACCTGAACAATTTTATTTTTTACAGGCATGAATTTTTGGTACGGGAAATCGGTTCCAAGAAGAATAACCAGGTCAGCTTCGTGCATGGCATGATAAGCAGACGGAAAGCCTAACAACCCTGTAAGTCCAATTTCATTGGGATTATTAGGCTGAATGGCCATTTTCCCACGAAATGAATATCCCACTGGTGCTTTTAGGAGCTTGGATAATTCTATAACCTCTGCACTGGCTTCCGAGGCGCCTATCCCACAGTAAAGGGTTACTTTCTTATTTTCATTGATAAGTGTTGCCAGATCTTTTAACTCATCATCCGATGGTCTGATAATGGGATTGGTCTTAAATATTTGAGTTGAAGTAGGAGCTTCTTCTGCATTGAGCTCGGAAACATCACCCGGAAGCCCTATTACAGCAACACCTTTCTTTGAAATGGCATGCTGAATGGCAGTCTGCATTGTTCTTTGCACCTGTTCAGGTCTCGTAATCATCTGATTGTAATAGCTACAGTCATCGAACAGCTTTATGGTATTTGTTTCCTGAAAATAATCCATTCCCATTTCGTCACTGGGAATAGTGGAAGCAATAACTAACATGGGAATATGGGATCTGTGTGCTTCATACACTCCATTGATAAGATGAACATGCCCCGGCCCACAACTTCCAGCACATACCGCAAAGCCATCAAGTTCTGCTTCAGCGGCGGCAGCGTAGGCTCCTACTTCTTCATGCCGCACATGAATCCACTGGATGTTGCTTTTCTTGACTGCAATATTGAGATGATTAAGGCTGTCTCCTGTTACTGCATAAATTCTTTTTACATTGGCATTTTCGAGCATTTCAACAATTTGCTCTGCTATATTTTTGGCCATAATTAATAGATTTGGTAGTTATTTTCTCTTTGTGAAGAATGGTAATGACAGGATATAAATCCTCCTAACCCTATCAAATTTAGCCAATTAATTGGAACTTCCAGACAGTTTGAGTATTAAAACTTTGTTATTTTTATTGAAATCCAGCTGGTTTTAAAAGTTTACAGCAGTCTATGGTATGCGTTCTAAAAACAAATCGGCCGCCCTTATGGGCGACCGATTCAATATTATTTGATCTGGCTTAGACAACCACTTCAATCTGGTTTCTCAGTAAATCTTCAAACTCATCTCTTTTACGGATCAAATGGGCTTTCCCATCCAGGAATAAAACTTCTGCCGGCTTTAATCTTGAGTTAAAATTTGAACTCATTTCAAAACCATAGGCTCCGGCATTATGGAATGCAAGGATATCTCCTTCTCTTACTTCATTTAATTTTCTATCCCAAGCAAAGGTATCTGTTTCGCAGATATTTCCCACAACGGTATAAATTCTTTCCGCTCCTTTTGGATTAGATAAATTCTCAATCATATGGTAAGAATCATAAAACATTGGACGAATCAAATGATTAAATCCAGAATTTACCCCAACGAAAACAGTAGCTGTAGTCTGCTTGATCACATTAGCTTTCACCAATAAATATCCACTTTTTCCAACCAAAAATTTCCCTGGCTCGAACCACAGTTCGAATTTCTTTCCTGTTGTTTTTGAAAACTCAGAAATTACTTTTTCTACTTTTTTACCCAATGTTCTAACATCAGTCTCTTCTTCACTGTCCTGGTAAGGGATTTTGAAACCGCTTCCCATATCCAGATATTTCAGATTAGGAAAATGTTCAGAAAGTTCCAGCATAATATCCAAAGCCTGTAGAAACACATCCGGGTCTTTGATTTCACTTCCTGTATGCATATGAAGTCCTTCTACATTCAGGTTTGTGCTTTTCATCACTCTTTCAATATGACGAACCTGATGAATAGAAATACCGAATTTACTGTCGATATGCCCCGTTGAAATTTTATAGTTCCCTCCGGCGAAAATATGAGGATTGATTCTTACTAAGATTGGATAGGTATTTCCGTATTTATTCCCGAATTGCTCAAGAATAGAAATGTTATCAATGTTTATATGAACTCCAAAAGCCATGGCTTCCTCTATTTCTGCTAGGTCAACACAATTTGGAGTAAACAATATTTTTTCTTTCGAAAACCCTGCCTTTAATCCAAGTTTAACTTCATTAATAGATACACAATCCAAAGAAGCACCCAAGTTCTTGACATACTTAAGGATATTGATGTTTGTCAACGCCTTTGCTGCATAGAAAAACTTTGTGTGTTTTAAAAAAGAAGATGTAAGCTTTTCGTATTGAACTTTGATGGACTCAGCATCATAAACATACACCGGGGTGCCAAACTCATTGGCAATCTTTAATAATTCTTTTGAATTCATAATTTCATTTTAACATAAAAAAAGGCAGATCCTTCGAAAAAAGAGCCTGCCACATTAATTATTTTTATGCAAGACAAGTCTTTTAAATATTCCAAACCTTAGAGAACTTTACAGCTCCCTTTTTTCCAGTTTTTATTTGTTTAAAATTTTGCATTGCTTTATTTTTATTTGTGCAAAAATACTATTTATTTTTTATTTTAAGAAAAATGATTTGAAAAGCACCTTCTTTCTAATAAAAACTTGTAAAGTATAAATTTCTCTATTATTTTGGTAACGGTAAGGTCTCAAAATCTCCACGGAGAAGTGCTAGCTGCAATTCATTGTTCAAATCAGCAGAAGACAAAGGGAGATCAATTTTCAGTTTAGCAAGTTTACTTAGTGTCTGAATCTGCGTAAATAAATCATAAAAACCAAAGGACATCACCTTTCCGTTTTCAATAATTAAAAATAATTTTTCTCCTAGTTTTCTTCCTGTACCCAGCCAGAGTTCATTTCTTTTTCTAAATTCTATTTTTTGCTTTAATACAGCTACATCATTATATTCTTCTATGGCATCCATAAACTGAACGGCTTTTGTTCCCTGAGTAAATGACCTGAATTTGAGAATAGGCTTTTCCGTTTTATTGAGTATATTCTTCTCAACAACATATTTATTGTTTCTAAAATACAGACCAAAAGGTAAAACTTCTTTTTTCTTAATATTCTTGGAATTAAGAATCAGTTTTGCAATAATATCCGTTCCGGTAAGCTCAAAATTGATTTGTTCTACACTTTTCTGGATCTGTTCCCATTTTTTTGATTTGGAATTGAAAACCTTTTTTGAAAATTTATTGATATCCTGTGCATAATCAGAGAAGATAATTCTTCCCGCCTCATCCTGGAAATAGACAAAACCTTTATCGTTAGGAAGATCCTGTGTCAGTTGTTTAATCTTATTGATGTATGTTTTGGCATTGGTTTCATCATGCTGCTTCTGAATAATTTCGTTTTCGATGTCTTTCGATATCAAAAGCTTAAACAATTCCAGAGTCGCTCTGGCATCTCCATCAGCACGGTGGTGATTAGTCAATGGAATCCCCAATGATTTTACAAGCTTTCCCAATGAGTAGCTTACTTCATCAGGTATCAGCTTTTTCGCCAATGGAATTGTATCTAAAGTATTGATTTTAAAATCATAACCCAATCGATTGAACGATTGCCGAAGCATCCTGTAATCAAAATCGATGTTATGTCCTACAAGGGTTGTATTTTCCGTGATTTCGATTACTCTTTTTGCTATTTCGTGAAACTTTGGGGCCGTTTTTACCATTTTAGGGGTAATATTGGTCAGTTTCTGTACAAAGGGAGTAATATCACCCTCAGGATTGACAAGGGATATAAACTGGTCAGTAATTTTCTGACCATCGTATCTGTAGATGGCAATATCTATAATGCATTCATGTCTATAACCTGCACCATTACTTTCTATATCTATAATCGAATACATTGTTTTTCCCTTTAACTGCTATTTCTAATTTATTAAAATGCTAATTTCTTTACCCTGACAATATTTTCTCATAGGTGAAGATAACCTGCTAAAATAACAAAAAATATATCAAATCATAGCAGGTCATCATAGATTATACGTCAGAACTATCTTCTTCTGCCTCCCAAGCCAAACATTCCAAGAATTGCTTTTGCCCCTTCACGCATTAAGGTATTTGTAAAAGTTCTTCCTGCTGAGCTCTGTAATACCTGTTCAAACATTCCCGGCTCTTCTTTTACGGGTCTTGTTCTTTGAGTAGATGTTGGATTTTGGGCAGCCTGTTCCATTCTGTTGGTTAATATTTCATAAGCTGACTCTCTATCTATTGGCTCTTCATACTTAGCTACCAAGGCCGACTGTGCAGTCAGTTCTGAAATCTCAGCCTCACTAAGGACATCCATTCTGGATTCCGGTGAGATAAGATAGGTGTGAACCAAAGGTGTTGGAATCCCCTTTTCATCCAAAGCGGTTACAAAAGCTTCTCCAATTCCCAGATTCTGAATAAGGCTGGAGGCATTGTAGTACTCCGTAATAGGATAGTTCTCTACTGCCTTGGAAATTTCTTTTTTATCTTTTGCGGTAAACCCTCTAAGGGCGTGCTGAATCTTCAAACCTAACTGAGAAAGCACATTTTCTGGGACATCACCCGGAATCTGTGTAATAAAATAGATCCCCACTCCTTTGGAACGAATCAGCTTTACCATGGTTTCAATCTGCGAAAGAAGAGCCTTTGATGCTTCATCAAAAAGTAAGTGAGCTTCATCTATAAATAACACTAATTTTGGCTTTCCGCTATCACCCTCTTCAGGGAATGTCATATAAATTTCCGCAAAAAGTGAAAGCATAAATGTGGAAAATAATTGTGGCTTATTCTGTATATCAGCAACCCTTAATATATTCACTACTCCTTTTCCATCTCTGGTTTCCAGTAGGTCCTGAACATCAAAGCTTAATTCTCCGAAGAAATCTGCGGCTCCTTGCTGCTCCAAAGCAACAATAGATCTTAAAATTGCACCTAAAGAAGCCGGTGCTATTGAACCGTAATTGGCTGCAAGTTCAGCTTTTCCCTGAGCATTATCTGTTACATATTGCAATACTTTCTTCAGATCATTCAGGTCAATCAATGGCAGTCCTTTATCATCACAATACTTGAAAACAATAGACATGATACTTTGCTGAGTGTCATTAAGTTCAAGGATCTTACTTAATAAAACGGGTCCAAATTCTGTTACTGTTGCTCTTAGCTTCACTCCTTTTCCTCCTGAAATGCTCATCAATTCTACAGGAAACCCCTGTGGAGTGTAAGGAAGCTGGGTTTTCGCATATCTCTCCTCAATAATAGAATTCATCTGGCCGGCTTCTGCAATTCCGGAGAAATCTCCTTTGATATCCAATACCAAAGATGGGATTCCTGCATGAGAAAGCTGCTCTGCAAATACTTGCAATGTTTTGGTCTTACCAGTTCCGGTTGCTCCGGCAATAAGACCATGGCGGTTGATTGTTTTCAAAGGAATGGTTACATTCACTTCAGAAACGACTTCACCATCCAGCATTCCTTTTCCTAATATAATATGCTCTCCCTTGGGAGTGTATTTAGTATTTAATTCTTCAATAAATTGTGCTTTGTCTGCCATTTGATCACTTTTTTAAACTTATAAATATAAAAGTTTTTATAAAATATTTAATGATATTTCCCACCAAACTTCCATTAACCGCCTAGGGAAACAGCTTTGCCTCAATTTAAGCAAATTTCAAACCACGACGAAAAAAAATATAAATTATCCGGATCACATAGTTATTTTATAAATCAAACATGATAAAAAACAGCATTTACACATTAACCTTATATAAGGCATTCTTTTTGCTGAAAAACAGACAACTTTAAACAATCGTTTAACTTGGTATTGAAAGAAACTATCAATGGGATTTAACATTTCATTTAGAATTTATCTAATACTTTGTATCTTTAACTATTAAAAAAATACCCAATGAAAATTGAACAAATATATACGGGCTGTCTGGCTCAGGGTGCCTATTATATTGTATCAGAAAATGAAGCTGTCATTATCGATCCGCTAAGAGAGGTAAAACCCTACCTGGATCGTCTGGAAAAGGACAATGTTACTTTAAAATATATTTTTGAAACTCATTTCCATGCAGATTTTGTATCGGGACATTTGGATCTGAGTAAGAAAACCGGAGCTCCTATTGTGTATGGCCCCACTGCAGCACCTGAATTTGAGGCCATTATTGCAGAAGACCATCAGGTTTTTGAGATTGGAAAAATAAAAATCAAAGTATTGCACACTCCTGGTCACACCATGGAAAGCAGCACCTATCTATTAATTGACGAAAACGGTATCGAAACTGCAATTTTCACAGGAGACACCTTATTTTTAGGGGATGTGGGAAGACCAGATCTTGCTCAAAAGGCTACAAACCTTACTCAGGAAGATCTTGCAGGCATTCTTTATGATAGTCTTCAGAGCAAAATCATGCCACTGGATGACAGCATTACCGTTTATCCTGCCCATGGTGCAGGTTCTGCATGTGGAAAAAATATGCAAAAGGAAACAGTAGATATTTTAGGAAATCAAAAAAGAACAAATTACGCACTTAACCAACCTGATAAAGAATCTTTCGTTAAGGAAGTACTTGACGGATTAACTGCTCCTCCTAAATACTTCGGAATGAATGTGGCCATGAACAAAAACGGTTACGAAAGTCTGGATGTAGTCATGAATAAAGGATTACAACCTGTTTCTCCTAAAGATTTCGAGGCATTGGCAGAAGAAACCGGAGCCTTAATTCTGGACACTAGAGGTGCTGCAGAATTTCATAAAGGTTTTGTTCCCAATGCCATTAATATTGGATTAAAAGGTGATTTTGCCCCTTGGGTAGGAACTCTGATTGTGGATGTAAAGCATCCTCTATTACTGATCACAGATGAGGGTACTGAAGAGGAAGTGATTATCAGATTAAGCAGAGTAGGCTTTGATAATGTGGTTGGATATCTGAAAGGAGGTTTTGAAGCATGGAAAAATGCAGGCAAGGAAATAGATGAAGTAAAAAGAATTTCTCCTGCTGAGTTTGCAGAGCAGTTTACAGCAGCTTCAACAGTAATTGATGTAAGAAAACTGACAGAATATTCTGCCGAACATATCGATAACGCGTACAACAAACCTTTGGACTCGATAAGCGACTGGGCTCGTAATCTTGATAGTTCTGAACATTTCTTTCTTCACTGTGCTGGAGGATATAGAAGCATGATTGCTGCAAGCATCCTTAATTCACACGGAATCAGAAACTTTACTGAAATTGAAGGTGGTTTTAATGGGATCAAAAAAACTGAAAAACTTCCCACTACGGATTTTGTATGTCAATCCAAAACATCTTAGCCTTATGAAGATTAATTTTTTTGGATTTGCTCTGACATCTATTTTAATGCTAAGCGCTTGTAAAACAGCTCACACAGCAGGAGTTTCCAAAGCTAACATCAAGGAAGTGGTAACCAGTTCAGAGGTAACATTGGTAGACGTGAGAATTCCAGAACAATATGCTGCGGGAACGGCGAAGAATGCCATCAATATTCCTTTAGCTGAAATTCAGAACAACATTGAAACTCTTAAAGGTAAAAAAGTTGTTGTTTTCTGTAATAAGGGAGTACAGGCAGATCAGGCGATGGAAATTTTAAAGAAAAATGGAGTGGAAGCCTATGATGGAACGAGTTGGAAGAATGTAAAAGGTATCCAGGATCAAGCTGATAAAAAGTAAATTAATAACCCAAGATTATGTCACAAAAATTTCAGGAAATCATCAATTCCGATAGGCCTGTACTTATTGACTTTTTTGCCACATGGTGCCAACCTTGTAAGGTTCAATCGTCAGTTTTAAATACTGTAAAGGAAAATATTGGTGAGGGAGCTAGAATTATAAAGGTAGATGTAGACCAATACCCTGCTCTGGCAGCACAATATGGAGTTCGAGGAGTTCCAACTTTAGCAATCTTTAAAGATGGAGAACTTCTTTGGAAAGAAAGCGGTGTGCATGATGTCAATACATTGACTCAACTTCTACAACAATATACTTAAGATTAAAAATAAGGCTGGGTTTTCGTAAAACCCAGCCTTATTTTAGTAATTTTATCAGTGGATTGAAAAACTATCCCGATCATTTAAAAACTGAAAGTGCGTTCTAAAATCTTTCAGTTCATTCATATCCAGTTCTGCTGAAACAATATTTCCGTTTTTATGTGAGATTTCTTTTCCATCAGCAAAGAAACAATGAGAACTTTCCTGATACAACAGACTATTTCCATCAGTTCCTATCCTGTTTAAGCCAAATACAAAAGACAGGTTTTCAATAGCCCTTGCTTTTAAAAGGTGTTCCCATGCCCCTACTCTTTTCTCAGGCCAGTTTGCAACATATAAAATAGCATCATAATCATCATTATTTCTTGCAAACACCGGAAATCGAAGATCATAGCAGATCTGAAGCAAGAATCTTACGCCATTATATTCAACGATTTTTCTCTTTTTACCAGGAGTATATACTTTATCTTCACCAGAAAAGGAAAACAAATGTCTTTTATCATAAAAAGATACTTCACCATCCGGTTTTACAAAGTACATCCTATTATAGAAATTACCATTTTCCTCCACCGGAGCACTTCCACAGAATGCAGCATTTTTCTCTTTTGACATTTTTTTTAAAAAATCCAGGGATTCTTCATTTCTGTCAGAGACTTCTGCCGCATCCATGCAGAAACCTGTTGAAAACATTTCAGGAAGAAGAAACAGATCGGCTTCAAGGCTTTGAAGTTCTTTCTCTATTATTTTAAAATTTTCAGCTTTATTTTTCCATACAATATCCAAATTGAGTGCTACAATCTTCATTTCTTTATTTTTAAATTATTTCAATATCTCCTTTATAAAAATACAGCTTTTATAATTACCATGGAAAGAGGAATCCTATTTCTTAATATTTATTAAAGTCTGCTATTTTCATAGTATTCAATATCTTTCGGTTTCATTTTTGATACAGCTATTTTTTATTAATATCATTAAACATTAAAAAATTTATGAAGAAATTGGTTTTTATGATGATGATATTCTTTTTCGGGGCCACAGCTAATGCTCAGGCATGGACAGGAAAAGGAGATCAAAAGGTTCAGTTGGGTTTAAGTGCATGGGGGTATGGAACCGGTATAACGGGGACCTACGACTACGGGCTTAATAAACTTATATCAGTAGGAGCCGGTCTTAACGGTTATTTTAGCAATTATAAAAACAATGATAAGGACAATCGTGTGTTTGTTTTTGGAAGGCTAAACTTTCATCTTCAAGAAGCTCTAAGCTTACCGGCTAAATTGGATATCTACCCCGGTGTTGACGTAGGAGTGGTTGGTAAAGATTTTGGAATAGGCGCCCATATTGGTGCGCGCTACTTCTTTACGGAAAGAATTGGTGTATTTGCAGAGGTAGGAAACAATGGAAGTCTCGGCGTTTCATTCAATTTATAATCAAATAGTCCTTAAATATGACAAAGCTTCTCGTTTCGGGGGGCTTTTTTGTTTGGCATAGTTTTGATAATTGTTACCTTTGCAAATTAAAATCTAAAATCTATTAATGGAAATAGCAATCAAACTCTTTCAGTTCATTCTGAGTATCTCTATACTGGTAGTTCTTCATGAGCTTGGGCACTTCTTACCGGCCATATGGTTTAAAACAAGAGCCGAAAAATTCTTCCTCTTCTTTGATCCTTATTTTTCAATTTTCTCAATGAAGAAAATCAACGGAAAGTGGAAGTATAAATTCTTCTCTCAAAACCTTCCGGATACTGAAGTCACAGAGGTAAACGGAAAGAAGGAAGAAGTTCCTATCGATATATCTAAACTTCCAGATACTGACTGGAGAAAGTATCCTGAACAAACCAAATACGGAATTGGATGGCTTCCTTTCGGAGGTTATGTGAAAATTGCCGGAATGGTAGATGAAAGCATGGATATTGCTCAAATGAAAAAACCGGCTGAATCATGGGAATTCAGATCTAAGCCCGCTTGGCAAAGACTAATCATCATGTTGGGTGGTGTTACGGTAAACTTTTTCCTTGCATGGTTAATCTTCTCTGCATTAGTTGGCAAGAATGGAGAAACCATCTTTGAAGCAGATAAAATAACAACTCCACTTCATTATACTGAAGCCGCTAAGAAAATGGGCTTCCAGGATGGAGACAAAATACTAAAAGTTGACGGAAAAGTTCAAAAGGACTTTAAGAAACTAGCATTAGACGTTTTATTAAGTGACGAAATTACGGTTTCAAGAAACGGAAAAGAAGTTACTTTCCCTACCAATGATGATGGAAAGGTAATGGCATTTCATGATCCTGAACCAAGATCATTCTTAACACCAAGAATGACTCCAATTGTTGATACTATTGTTACAAAGTCAACTCTTGACGCAGGATTAGAGGTTGGTGATAAAATACTAGCTATCAACGGAACGCCTATTAGTTATTATGACGAACTGAAGCCTTTGGTAGTTCCTAATGCTGGGAAAGTAGTTGACTTTAAAGTATCAAGAAACAACCAGATTGAAGACCTAAAGATTCCTGTTTCCAAAGAGGGAACCATCGGAATTCTTTCTTTTAAGGAAATTCAAAAATACATGGTTCATAGTGACTATGGTTTCTTTAGCTCTATTAAGAGAGGATTTACCCTTACTATTGAGAGTTTAACCTATCAGATTAAGCAGTTTAAATTAATTTTCAACAAGAAAGTTCAGGGATACAAAAAAGTAGGTGGGCCTATTGCCATCGTAAAGAATATGCCTGTAAATAAAGATGCTGCAGGTCATGTTTCAATTGACTGGACGGCGTTCTGGGGCTTTACGGCAATGTTCTCCGTATGGTTGGCATTCCTAAATCTTATTCCAATTCCAGGACTTGATGGTGGGCACGTTTTATTTACGCTGTATGAGATGATTGTAGGAAAACCTGTCCCTCAAAAAGTATTGGAAAATGCTCAAATGGTTGGGGTACTTTTCCTATTAGGTTTAATGTTACTGATCTTCGGAAGCGATATATTTAAGTGGCTTTCAGGAACTTTATAATTTTTTTGAAAATTTTTCTTAAAAATATTTGTAGGGTATAAATATTCGTCCTATATTTGCACCACTTAAAACAAAGGACATTCCTCCTTAGCTCAGTTGGTTAGAGCATCTGACTGTTAATCAGAGGGTCGCTGGTTCGAGCCCAGCAGGAGGAGCCAAAAAAGACTTACAGAAATGTAGGTCTTTTTTTATGCACACACTCTACAGCCTCTCTTTTTTGCATTAAATCGCAAGCGGGTCATTTATTTTGCTCTTTTTCTAAGAAGAAACATTTACCCCCTACCATAACGACAATAGCAGTAAATTTCCCGTATACAATAGCACAACGAAATGCGGGATTCTGAATCAAAATTGACGGCCCAATGAGTGCTATTATTTTGTTTAATGATATGAAAAGTTAAGATGGATTATTAAAGACCCTCGTCTCAGAAACACAGGCCCCATAAATCACCCGAATAAATTTAAGCCAACAAACATATCGCAGGATTTTAATTATATTATATCCATTAAGAAGTCGAGCAATTCTATTTTATTTAGTTAGAAAACCCTTGTCACAAGAGGAGAGAATGCTCAAAAAAAGCTTCTCAAAAGGATAAAAAAGTGATTTTCCCATCCTACCTTTTAATCATTATGAAAATTTATGTAATTTTAATTTATTGAAAAATAAATCGATAGCAATTTTCATTAAATATTAAGAGGCAAAAACTTGCTTGGTACGGATATTCATATTATATTTGCACCACTTAAAACAAAGGACATTCCTCCTTAGCTCAGTTGGTTAGAGCATCTGACTGTTAATCAGAGGGTCGCTGGTTCGAGCCCAGCAGGAGGAGCAAAAAGACTTACAGAAATGTAAGTCTTTTTCATTTTAAAGCTGCTGATGTATTCCCTGCTTCCATTAAAATATTATCTGTTAGAAAACAATCAGTTCTATCTGAACCCTACATATTTGAAATAATACATTTTTTGATAGAGATGCTTATCGATTCTCTATTTCATTTTACTGTAAAAACAGTATTTTATGAGCAAAATATTTCATCAATATAATGACTTTTCGCTTCTTTATTAAATCCCTGATTCTTTAGAATTTAAGCCTAAATATTTACCCTGAATTTTTTAGCATACCATAGTACTATTTTCATTAAATTTGCTGTTTTATGTAGAACAGTAAAAATATTTTACTTTTTTATATATTTTTTAAAAAACTGCATACTTTTTGTTTGTGCTAATTGCCTGAAGAAACGAATGATGTTAAACAATAACTCCAAAAAACACTATTTTTTATTTTTTTTCTTGACTCTTACCAGTTTCGTATGTGCCCAAAACAAGGCCAGCGGTAAAATAGTTGATGAAAAAAATAATAAAGAACTCAGCAAAGTTGATATTTTCATCAACGATGACAAAACCCCTACCCTTACTACAACCTCTGGAAGCTTTACTGTTCAGTCTGACAGCCTTATTCACAAACTAAAGTTTTCCAGAAAAAACTATACTGCGGAGACCCTAGAGATTACCCCTGAAAATGCAGAGAATATTTTCGTTCAACTGTCTCAGGCTAAGGTAAGCAGTATTCAGGAGGTAGTTATTCAGGCAGGGAAGACCAAATACAAAAACAAAAAGGAAAATCCTGCGTATGCCATCATGCAAAAAGTATGGGCACAGAAAAGGAATAACGGGCTAGAAAAATTTGACACGTATTCGTACAAAGAATACGAGAAGATTCAATATGACCTCAACAACATAGACAGTGCGTTTATGAAGAAAAAGATCTTTAATAAGCTTGACTTCATATTCAGTTATGCAGATTCTACCGCAAGCGGAAGACTTGGACTCCCGATCTTCTTAAATGAAGCCGTTTATGAAAACTATGGTAAAAACAAACCGAGTACAGACAGCAAAAGAACTCTGATTGCTCAAAAAACTTCAGGTTTTCAGGATAACCAAGTAATTACTGTTTCAGCCAAGAACCTGTATCGGGATATCAATATTTACGACAACACCCTAAATTACTTTGATATAGGGTTTCAAAGTCCCGCAGGAACTGATGGGTTTGGAACTTATGATTATAATTTAGTAGATACTATTTCTATTCGAGGAGAAAAAGCCTTTCAGATAAGATACCAACCCAAAAGAAAAGATGTACTGGCATTCCAGGGGAACCTTTATATAGACACAGATACCTATGCTGTTATAGGGGCCACCTTAAAGTCAACACAAAAAATCAATGTTAACTTTATTAATAGTGTTTATACTCAATTGGAATATGATAACCCTGATGAGACAACATTCTTGCCTAAAAAACTCGTTACCGAGTTTGAAATAAGTCCTTTTTCGAAAAAGAAAGGATCTAAAAGCATTATAGCCAAGAGATCTGTTGATTATTCTAATTATGAATTCAACAAACCTCTGGACCCAAGTGTCTTTAAAAGAAAAGAAGAGGAATACGAGGATAAGTTTACTGATAAAGACGATGCTTATTGGACTAAGGCAAGACCTGACACCTTATCCAAATCAGAACAAGGAGTTTATCAAATGCTGGATCAGCTACAACAGACCCCTAAATTCAATAGAATGGTAAAACTGTTTGAAACCCTTGGTTCACGTTACTATAACGCCTTTAAAGGTATAGATATTGGCCCTATATTCTCAATATATGGAAGAAACGATGTAGAAGGAGACAGAATAAGATTAGGAGCAAGAACCTATTTTGGCTTAAATGACCCTTGGAGAGTTCAGTTTTATACCGCTTATGGATTTAAGGATCAGCAGGTAAAATATGGTGTTGAAGCAAGATATATGTTCAATAGGCTCAACAGATTTATGATTGGTGCCGGAACAAGTAGGGATATTGTTCAGCTTGGAGGGCAGCTTACTTCAGGTGATGGGGTTGCATCCCGCTCTCTATCTTCAAGTACATTTTTTGCAAGAGGAGAAAACATTTCTTTAAGTTCTGTAAATCAAACTAGTGTTTTTGCTGCCATTGAACCTTGGAAGAACATCCAGATAAGGGTAGATGGAGTGATGCAGAGTATTAAATCTGCTATCCCCGAGAAATTCAACCTTATGTATTATCAGGATGGTCAATTGAGAAAAACAGTTAATGATTCGCATGTTACCATAAGCTTAATAGCAAAACCGGGAGCAAAATTCTCTCAAACTGGTATAGACAGATACCAAGCCCGAAATTTGGCCCCTACGATTGTTTTAAGATATACCAGAGGTATTGAGGGGCTTTTCAACGCAGACTTCAACTACAACAAGCTTCAGTTTATGTTCTCTAAGCCATTCTTAATTGGAACCATTGGTAAGACAGTTGTAAACTTTGAAGCTGGAAAGAACTTTAATACAGTTCCTCTGGCGTTACAGAATATCATTCCGGCAAACCTTTCCTATGGCTTAGTTCCAAATTCATTCTCTCAGCTTAACTATTATGAGTTTGTAACGGATGCCTATACTACACTTCATTTAGAGCATCATTTTAATGGTAAGATACTTTCTTATATCCCATTGATAAAAAAATTAAAGTTTAGAGAAGTTGCCTTTATCAGAGCGGCATATGGAACATTAAGTGACGCCTCTAAGGCCATCAATGTAGAAGGATTTAAGTATTCCGCTCCTAACGAGCATATCTACTATGAATATGGATTCGGAATCGAAAACATAGGTATTGGTAATCTTAGATTATTTAGGGTGGATTTCAACTGGCGAGGTAATTATCTGGACAGACCTGACATTTCAAAGTTTGGTGTTAAAGCTGGAATTCAAGTAGGATTCTAAATAAATATAAGATATGATAATGGGCGGCTTCTTTGAAGCCGCCCATTCTATTTTCTAATCTCAACCAACACCTATCCTAATATTAGAACTTTCGGATATTATACTAATCGTTGGAAAATATTATAAATCTTAACAATTACAAGGCATAGGATCAACAACAGCATTTAAGCAGTGTTGCTGCTGCCATGCGGTCAATCAACATCATTCTATACATGTCGTTGCAGAAAGTCAGGACATCTATAATCATTTTCCTGCTTTAATTGATTTCAACTGTTTTTTTGGTGATTTTTTATTTGATAGTTAACAAATATATACATTTTTCACTAATGAATGAAAAATGGGTTGTCTTTCTATTGAAAACAAAAAAAGCCTCGGTATTTACCGAGGCTTTAATCTTTATAAAACGCTTAAAATTATGCGTTTGGTTCTACAGATACGAAAGATCTGTTGTTTGCTTTCTTTCTGAAAACTACTTTACCATCTACTAATGCAAACAAAGTGTGGTCTTTACCGATACCAACGTTATCACCTGGGTGATGTTGAGTACCTCTTTGTCTAACAATAATATTTCCGGCAATAGCTGCTTGTCCTCCGAAAATCTTCACACCTAATCTTTTAGAGTGAGACTCTCTACCGTTCTTGGAACTACCGACTCCTTTCTTGTGTGCCATTTTATTACTGGATTATTTATTAAGTGCTTTAAATTGATCGATATTCTTAATGATAGCAGCATCTACTTCTTCATGAGTAAGAATATTCTTTTCTAATTCAACTTTAACTGCTTTACCTAAAGTAATCAAAGTTTCTCTGTTCTCTTTAGACTGAGACAAGTTGTTTTTCTTTAAGTGGTAGTTCAACTCGTGATCTTCACCAAAGTTAACAGTTGCGTGGTCAGAAAGAACCTCTGCTTTCACAGTTTCTTTTTTAGCAGCTTTCTTAGCTCCACCTTCAAAACCAGTAATACCAGTGATTACGATTTGAGTTAAAGATTGTCTGTGACCGTTTTTCACTTTGTAACCTTTTCTTCTTTTCTTTTTGAAAACGATTACTTTATCAGCTTTTACGTGGTCTAGGATCTCTGCTTCCACAGTGATACCGCTTACAGCTGGGGCGCCTACAGTGATTGCTCCGTTTACAGTAAGAAGAACTTTATCGAAAGAAACTTTTCCTCCTTTATCTCCTTTTAAACGGTTTACAAACAACTTCTGGTCTTGCTCAACTTTGTATTGAAGCCCTGCTATTTCTACAATTGCAAACATTGTTTATAAAATTTTTAGTTATTTCGAGGTGCAAATATACAATTAAATTTCTAAATAGCTTACAATCAAAGCAATGTTTTTTAAATAAAAAACAAATTCACTATGTTTTGAATAATTTTTCATAATAATATGCTCATACATAAGAGATAATTTTATAACTTCGTTTCACCAACTAAATTATTATATGAAAAGAAACTTTAATCTCTGCTTATTAGCAGGCGCCATTGCTGGATCATTCCTGACAGCATGTAGTGATGACAAAATGGAAGACACCGCTCTGCCACAGCAAGAAACACTTAGCGCAAAGGTTGAACAACCTAGTGAACTTGAAAAAGTATGTTACTATGTAGACAACTACTGGAGTAACAATTCAGTATTAGTGACTGGACTTCAAAACTCAACAGACACTAATTTTATGAATTCTCAAATGACTAAAATTGCAAGCTTATGGGGAAGAAGCAATCCTACGTTGAGATTTGTGAATGATCCATCCAATTTCAATTCAACGTATAATGCGATTTCTTATTCTACAGGAAAGATCTATTATGGCTATGCGATCTACTATGATGCAAAGGCCAAAGGCGGAGATATCGTTAATGCAATGATCCTAGCCCATGAATATGGCCACCAGCTACAATACATCTTTGGACTTCCGTCTGTAACAGAAAACACAGCACGACCTAATGAATTGGAAGCAGATGGATTTGCAGGATATTATCTAAGAAGACCAAACGGCTACAACAAAACCAACTTCTCTGAGATCGCAGCAGCCTATGAGTTCGCACAAAGTATTGGAGATTACCAAACATCAAGCCCGGGACACCACGGAACACCTGCACAAAGAAGATCTGCAGTTCGTTTAGGATTTCTTTTAGGACAGTATGACCTTAATGCTTCAAATTTTGACTATAACTTCTTCTATTATTATCAGGGAGTTCTGAACGGAACTTATAAATTAGCAAAAAACACTGTTAATCCTGAAATTGACGCTTACATGAGTCAGTATATAGATGAGTTGAGAAAAATTCAGTCTGGTGAAATTTCTGCAGAAGAATTTAAGCACCTTCAATAATCGAAACATTCATTTTAGCATATTTAAGAAAGGAGGTAGACGATCATGTTCTGCCTCTTTTTATTTGATTTGAAAAATAACAGAAGTTTATTTACTTTTGAGCCATATCCCATAATAATGAACAGAGATCTCTACATTGACTTCGCGAAAGGACTGGCTACCCTATCCATTATCTTTATCCATACAGCTTTTTGGTCGGGGCAGTTTTATATTCCTGCAGAAGTAAGGGTATTTTCCCTTGTTTTTGATGTAGCCCTCTTCTATGCATTAAGCGGAATCACATCAGGTGCAAATATTGAGAAAACCTTTTACAGATTATTGAAACTACAGATCACCTATATGATCTTTGTAACGTTTCTTTTCTTGTTAGATTATTTATTTAAGGTTTTTGGACTTACTTTCTTTTCCCTGGAATGGTTACAGAGTTTTTATTCAACCTTTGGATCAAAATATTCTGCTACTGAAATATCAGCAATCCCTCAATGGCAAAATCTTGGTAACTGGTATCTCCATCAATATACCAACGCAGATACATTTCCGGTGGTCATGGGAAGCTTTTGGTACCTGAAGGTGTATTTTATTCTAACCGTTTTTGGTGTATTAATCCTAAGGTTTTTTCCAAGGCACATTAACTGGTTCATTGGCCTTTGTATTGCCTTAACCTTATTATTCAATTTATTCCCCGAATACTATCCGGCAGGACAGGTAGGTTATGTAGCATTCTATCTTGCTGTATTTTTAGTAGGAAACAAAATGCGTGGAAGAAGAATTCCCACCAAAGTAATTCCTGCTTTATATGCGATTGTTGCCATAGCCTTAACGTGGATGTTCTGGTACTATGGAAATGAAATTTTCTACAAGATCAACAAGAATAAATTTCCACCCAAAATCCCTTATATCATCTGGGCTCAGTTCTCATTGGTAACTCTATTTGTTCTATACAACAGATTAAAGGTCACGAAAGAAAACTTTATCACCTACATCGGTAAAAATGCTATTTTCTTCTATTTTGCACAGGGAATAAGCTCTTCATTGGTTTATTTTCTAGTTGTCCCACTAAAGGAAAATATGCCTTGGTGGCTTTTGATGGTGCTTATTTATGGTATTAATATCATTCTGGCATTCATCATTTCTACAGGATTGAAAAAAGTAGACAGTCTGGGATGGAATATTTTGGAATTCCTAAGAAGAAAGACCGCTTCTTGATATTTTACCGGTCAAATTGAAATAAAATGATCTTTATTATCGCAATTTATTTTATTTTTACAAAAAATTCAAAACATGTTTAAGTTGAAACTTCCTACCGATCCCAGGTGGGCAAATATTGCAGAAGGAAACATAGGAGAAATTTTAACGGATCATGCGTGGTGTGAACAGAAAGCTACTACAAATGCCATCAGTTTAATCAATATGCTCCCCGAACACCCGGAAATCATCACAGAACTTATTGCCATTGCGCAGGAAGAACTTGACCATTTCAGCCAGGTTCATGAGATTATCAAAAAGAGGGGATTTGTTTTCGGAAAAGCCAGAAAAGATGATTACGTCAATGAACTGGCTAAGTTTGTTGTTCAGGGAAGCAGAGAAGATCTGATTGTTGACAAACTGCTTTTCGCAGCCATGATTGAAGCAAGAAGTTGTGAAAGGTTCAAAGTTCTTACCGAAAATATTAAGGATGAAGAACTTAAAATTTTTTATAAAGAATTAATGATCTCAGAAGCTAATCACTATACGACTTTCATTGGTTTCGCAAGACAGTTGGGCGATATTGAAAAGGTAAACAAGCGTTGGGAAGAATGGCTGGAATATGAAGCCAGTATCATTAAATCCTACGGTAATAAAGAAACTATACACGGTTAATATATAAATAGTAAAAAATAAACGTTGAAGAAACCAAGCTTTGAAAGCATTACCAATTTTTTTCTGAAAAACTTTTTTCAGGGACTGGTTATTATTGGACCTATTGGGCTGACCATTTTTGTAATCTGGTATATTGTCAGCGCTATTGACAATCTTGTTCCTTCGCTTGCAAAACAGGTTCCTGGGCTTGTTTTCGTATCAACCATATTATTTACTGCTATTTTAGGGTTTCTTGGAAATAAATTTGTGGTGGGAAGATTTTTCTTCGACACTATGGATAGTTTATTGGAAAAGACTCCCGGAGTAAAACACATTTATACTCCTACTAAAGACGTCATGTCTTCATTTGTGGGTGACAAGAAAAAATTCAACGATCCTGTATGGGTAAAAACCAACGAAAATCCGGAGATCTGGAGGATTGGTTTTTTAACCCAAAAAGAAATGTCGGACGTTGACAAACATAATTACGTTGCGGTATATTTACCCCACTCGTACGCAATTTCGGGGTGGGTAATTGTTACGGAAGAAAAAAACATCAAACCTGTAGTGGGAATGACAGCTGCCTCTGCAATGAAGTTTGCAGTAAGCGGTGGTGTAGCAGGATTCCATTCTGATGAAAATATATTTAAGGCTCCGGAGTAAACTCTATTACCTTATCTATACTTTGATGAATTTGAAAATTATTTTCAAACACATTTTCTTTACAAACAATTTAAAACATAATTAACTCATGAAATTACCGTACGCGGAGCCTTTCCGCATTAAAATGGTGGAAGAAATCTATCAATCCACCAGAGAAGAAAGAGAACAATGGCTTAAAGAAGCCAATTATAATCTCTTCAATTTAAAATCTTCACACGTATATATTGATCTGCTGACAGATTCAGGAACCGGAGCAATGTCTGACAGACAATGGGGTGCCTTGATGACCGGAGATGAAAGCTATGCGGGATCACGCTCTTTTGAACAATTACAGAATACAGTTGAAAGAATTACCGGATTCAAATACCTATTACCAACCCATCAGGGAAGAGCTGCTGAAAATGTTCTTTTCTCTGTATTGGTAAAAGAAGGAAGTGTAGTTCCGGGTAACTCTCACTTCGATACCACAAAGGGACACATTGAAATCAGAAAGGCACATGCCATCGACTGTACAATAGACGAAGCTTTTGATATTAATGATTTGCATCCATTCAAAGGAAATATCAACCTTGAAAAGCTGGAGGAGGTTTATAAAAGTCATCCTAAGGAAAACATCCCTTTCTGTCTGATTACCATTACCTGTAATTCTTCAGGAGGCCAGCCTGTTTCTTTAGAGAACATGAAAGCCGTAAAAGAACTTTCTGATCAATATGGAATTCCTGTATTCTTTGATTCAGCAAGATTTGCAGAAAATGCCTATTTCATTAAAAAAAGAGAAAAGGGTCAGGAGAACAGAACTATCAAGGAAATTTGCAAGGAAATCTTCTCCTATGGTGACGGGATGACTATGAGTTCTAAAAAGGATGGATTGGTAAATATCGGTGGATTTATCGCTCTAAACAGTGAGGAAATCTTTAGAAAAGCATCTAATTTCACGATCATCTACGAAGGGTTTATTACCTATGGCGGAATGGCAGGAAGAGATATGGCAGCATTGGCTGTAGGACTTGATGAGGCAACTGAATTCGCTTATCTTGAAAGCAGAATCTCCCAGGTTGAATATCTTGGTAACAAATTGATTGAATATGGAATTCCTGTTCAAAAACCAATTGGAGGACATGCTGTTTTCATTGATTCATTAAATTTCCTTCCAAATGTTTCACGCGAGGAATATCCTGCTCAGACTTTGGGTCTTGAAATTTATAAAGAAGCAGGAATCAGAACTGTTGAAATCGGAACATTATTAGCAGACAGGGACCCGGAAACAAGACAAAACCGTTATCCGAAGCTAGAATTGGTACGCCTTGCTATTCCTAGAAGAACGTATACCAATAACCATATGGACTATATTGCAGCAGCCATAAAGAACGTATATGAAAGACGCGAAGAAATAGCTAAAGGTTATAAAATCACTTGGGAGCCAGAGATTTTAAGACACTTTACTGTTCAGCTTGAAAAAGCATAATGATAAAGCAAAACCGGAATTTTTTCCGGTTTTTTTATATTAAAGCTTTATGATAAATAGATTCTCATGACCTCATCTTCTGAATAGTTATCATCTTCAAAATATTACTTTATTTTTTTTTTTGCATCTTATGCTTTTTATCCAACATTTCAAAAATCCGCAATCAAAATAATTTATTTTTTCAAAATAGTGAATGTTTTTACTTTAATTTTGTGCCGATCTAAATGCAGATTAAAAAATAACTTAAACACTAACCTGAAAAAAACTATTATTCTGAAAATGAACAAAGTTGCTGTCGTAGGCGCTGGTATTTCCGGCTTAAGCATAGCGAATTATCTCGAAAAACATAAGATGGACTACCACATCTACGAAAGAAGAAAAAAGGAAGATCTTGCAGGTCATGGTTTTCTCATTCCACAAGAGGGAATAGAATATCTAACCCAGATTATTGACCGTGCCCTTCTTTTTGAACATGGAAGTTTTCTGAAAAAGTATATACAATACTCTCATAAAGGAAAGAAACTCGCAGAAAAAGACCTCAACAATGTTTTTGCAATTTCAAGACATTCATTAATTAATCTTTTATCCCGGAAGATCTCGCCAGAAAAAATAACATATGAAAAAACAGTAATTCTCTGCGATCGACAAAAAGGAAGTCTGAAGCAGTCTGACGGAACTTATATTGAAGTTGACATTGCTATTATTTCTGATGGTTCCAGAAGCAGGATCAGAAGAAGCCTCTTTAAAGATGAAAAGATGAGAACAGTAAGAGAAAACGAGGTTGTCAACATTATTCAGGATAAGGAAATAGCAGACAGCATAGAGAATGACTTTATGAAATTCCATCATGATCAAGGAGGACTTACTTTTGGAATCCTTAAACTTTCTCATGACACCATTCTCTGGTATTCTCAATTTGATAATGAAAAATACAAGGTCAATGAATGCTCTTCCGATAATTTAAAGAAATACATGCTTGATATTTTTGAAGATTGGCATCCATTAGTATCATCAATCATACAAAAATCCAGTTACGAAAACGTACATTTATGGTGTGTATATGAATTGGAAGAACTCAATCCATTTCATATAGATAACATTGTATTCATTGGTGATGCAGCACACCCTCTTATACCATTTACAAGCCAGGGTGTAACCTCAGCGCTAAAGGACTCTTATACACTAACTAAATATTTAGTTGAAGAAGATAATACAACGGAAGCTTTCAAAAAATATGAGGCAGAAAGAAAACCGGAAATTGAAACTCACATCAAAAATGGCAGAGCATTACTGAAACAGTTTTTGCTCCCGATGGATCAACATACAGATAATATTTTACCCATATCTTATAAATAAAATGTTCACCAATAACGATATCAACTTTGAAGCATTAAAAAGAAAAGCCTACAATGGAAGATGGGCTACACTTGAAGACGGCATTATTCCCTTAACTGCCGCCGATCCGGATTTCAGGACAGCTCCGGAGATAGAACAGGGAATCATTGAATATATTAAAGACGGCTATTTAAGCTACGGGCCATTTTCCGGTCTTCCGGAATTTAAAAAAAGTGTTTCAGACTATTTCAATAAGGAAAAACAGGGAACCTTTTCTCCTGACAATGTCCTTGCCGTGAATAGCGCAGCACAAGGAATGTTTCTGATTGCATCCTATGTTTTACAACCTGGTGACGAAGCCATTATTCTTGATCCTGTAGATTTCTTGTTTAAAAAGTCTGTGGAAACGGCTGGTGGTACAGTAAGGTTATGCCCTGTTGATACTACAACAGGAGAGATTGATTTTGAAAAACTGGTTTCGTTAATTACTCCAAAAACCAAACTTATCAGCATATGCAATCCACATAATCCACTCGGCAAGGTTTATTCTAAAGAAACACTGAAAAAGGTCTCTGAAATTGCTTCTACTCATGATTTATGGGTGATGAGTGATGAGATATGGAGTGA
Organism: Chryseobacterium sp. SIMBA_028; assembly: GCF_046535285.1. Taxonomy (NCBI): domain Bacteria; kingdom Pseudomonadati; phylum Bacteroidota; class Flavobacteriia; order Flavobacteriales; family Weeksellaceae; genus Chryseobacterium; species Chryseobacterium sp. SIMBA_028. Next base: position 227,029 of record NZ_JAWRWZ010000011.1, read on the forward strand.
TATTATTTATGATAACAAAGATTTTTATACCTATTCATCTGTTTCTGATGAAGCAAAGAAAAAGAGCTTTACCGTCTACGGATTTTCAAAATCATTTGGAATTGCAGGATTGAGGATTGGTGCCGTTCTGTGTAATGACCAGGAAATCCTTGAGGACTTTATAGAGAAATCAAATTTCAATTCTACCATAGAGGGAGTTTCTACCTTATCACAGATTGCAGGAAGTGTAGCATTGGAAAAAGCAAAACCATGGTATAAAGAGTTTTTGAATCATCTGCAGCATAACCGTGATCTTGCCTTTAAAATACTGAGCCGCTCAGAAATAGTAACTCCCAATCTCCCAGAAGCCACCTTCGTATTATTCCCGAAGATTGAAAACGGAATGTCTAGCGACCAATTTACACAGCATGTTTTACAGCAAGGAAAAGTGGCCATTGTTCCCGGGTCAGAAAGATGGTTCGGAAAAGGGGCCGAGGGACATATCAGAATCTGCTTCTCTACTTCACAGGAAATTTTAGAGGAAGGCCTTAACAGAATCATTACCAGCTTTTAAATTTATAATTTTCATTAAAATATGATGATTGATTATTATTTTTCTTTCATTCATTAAAAATGATATAAAATTAAGATATCCATAACAATTAATTAATTTTAATGATGATTTAAGAATAAATATTGATAATTTTGAGTTAACCACCACACAAAATTATCAATATGAAGGTAAAATACATAAGCATCATTTTCCTTGGCGTTTCTACTCTATCGTATGCACAACAGGTAAAGGATACCCTTGCAAAAGAATCAAAAATAGAGGAAGTCGCCATTACCGGAAGCAGGAACAAAAAAAGAACGGTTATCAACACTCCCGTACCTATTGATGTTATTGACATCAAGCAGGTAAGCCAGGCAACCGGACAAGTGGAAGTAAACCAGCTCTTGCAGTTTGCCGCCCCTTCTTTTAATTCTAATAAACAGTCGGGATCAGATGGTGCTGACGCTGTAGATCCAGCTACATTACGAGGATTAGGGCCGGATCAAACCCTGCTTTTACTTAACGGAAAAAGATACCATCAATCTTCATTAATTAACCTCTTTGGCACCAAAGGAAGAGGGAATACAGGTTACGACATGAATACCATTCCGATTGGGGCCATTAAAAGGGTGGAAGTTCTGCGTGATGGAGCCTCTGCTCAATATGGGTCTGATGCCATAGCCGGGGTAATCAATGTTATTCTTAATGATCGGGATAAAGGCTTTGAGGGAAATGCTTTTTATGGAATGAACCTTTTTAAAAGTCCAGGAAACAATGATATTGTATCTGATCATAAAGTAGACGGGATGACCTTTAACTTCAATGGAAATCTGGGAACAAAAATAGGATCAAAAGGAGGATTCGGAAACTTCACTGCAGAATTTATTAATAAAGATTATGCGATAAGAAATGCTAATCCTGATATTTACAATCAGCCGACATTAGGCCCCAGACAACGCTTTGGAGATGCAAAAGCTCAAAATGTTTACTTTTTCGGAAATATTGAGTTGCCATTGTCTGATGGGCTTACTTTCTATTCCCGTCAAGGGTTCTCCCATAGAAATACCAAAGCCTATGCGTGGACCAGAACAGCTGACGCAGATGGAAATATCCCCGAAATCTATCCTACAGGTTTCAATCCCATTGAGGACACGAGCATTACAGATTTTACCTTTGACAATGGCTTGAAGTTTAAGGTTGCCAATTGGGATGTTGATTTTTACAATGCATTTGGTAATAATAGATTTACCTATGATATTAATAACACAGTCAATGCCACTCTAGGAACAAAATCTCCTACTAACTTCTATGCAGGAGGACACAGCTTGCTTCAAAATACAACAGGCTTTAATGCTGTCAGACAATTTAAAGTCCTGGAGGGGCTTAATGTTGCCTTTGGTTCAGAATTCAGATATGAAAAATTTGAAATTATCAAAGGAGAAGAAGCTTCTTATACCATGTATGACATCAATGGAAACCCGGTAACACCTGGCACACCGGAAAGCCTATTAGTTAAAAATCCTTTAAGTGGCGAAGTAAGACCGGGAGGCTCCCAGGGATTCCCGGGCTATTCTACAGATATTGGTAAGAGCAGAAATAATTTTGCAGCTTATGTAGATACCGAACTGGATATTACAAAAAAATGGATGATCAGTATAGCAGGAAGGTTTGAAAATTACAATGATTTTGGAAGCACCTTAAATGGTAAGTTTGCCACGCGATATGCCATTACTCCACAATTGGCTTTCCGCGGATCTGTTTCTACCGGCTTTAGGGCCCCTTCTCTTGCTCAGAAATATTACGCTCAGCAATTTACCAATTTCCAGGGCGGCCAGCTGGTAACCATTCAATTAGCTTCTAATGACAGTGATCTGGCAAAAAGAGTGGGAATTGATCAGCTAAAACAGGAAACATCCGTCAACGGAAGTGCAGGATTCACTTTTAATACAGGAAAATTTACAGCGACAATAGATGGATATTATATCAGTGTAAAAAACAGGATTGTACTCACAGGAAATTTTTCAAGGGATGAACTTCCTCTTGGTGTTCAAGCTGATTATCCATACATTGATCAGGCACAGTTCTTTTCCAATGCCATCGACACCCGAACAAAGGGAATTGATGTTATCCTAAGCTACAATGAGACTTTAGGCTCTGGAAAACTGACCGCCACTTTAGCTGGAAATTACAATGATATGGAGATCACAAAAGTGAATACTTCAGAACAATTGGCCGGAAAAGAAAATATATATTTAAGCCAAAGAGAAAGAGGATTTATTCTTGCATCTGCTCCTAAGACAAAGATCAATCTAAATCTTAATTACAAGATCAGCAGATTCAATGTCAATCTGCAACTTGTGAGGTTTGACAAAGTTACACTGATTGGATACGACGATGCAGAACAGATCTACAACCCAAAAGTAACCACCGACATCTCTTTTGGATATGAGTTTTCAAAGAATCTTAACTTAACACTTGGAAGCAAAAATGTATTTAACAGATACCCAACACTGCAGACAACACAGGTAACTACTGGAAACACAGAATCCGGAGGAATTTTCGATCCTGTACAAATGGGATTTGCAGGAAGACAAGTCTTTGCCAGACTTAATTTTAAATTTTAATCAAATGGAAAGATCATTCTCTTTCCCACATCTCTACAAAAAACTCCCGAAGATATTTTCAGGAGTTTTTGTTTTTATTTTTTTGAAATTCTATACAATTTTCCACTGTCTGTAACAGCGTATAAATTACCATCCAATCCGTTCAGTACATCCCTAAAGCGCTCATTTTGATCTGTCAGAAGACGTTCCTCACCTACAACCTTATTATCTTTCATTACGATTCTGTTAATATGCTCACCGCTTAAGCAGCCAATGAAAAGATTTCCTTTCCATTCATCAATATTTCCGGTGTAGAAAGTAACCCCGCTAGGAGATATTACAGGATCCCAGTAATAAACCGGTTGCTCCGTACCTTTTTTCTGAGTAATCCCTTGTCCTACTTTATCTCCGGAATATTCAATCCCATAGGTTACATCTCCCCAACCATAATTTTTTCCAGGCTCAATAAGATTAATTTCATCTCCACCTCTGGGACCCATTTCAACATCCCAAAGATTCCCGTTGGGATCTATCGCCAAACCTTGAGGATTTCGGACTCCATAAGCATAAATTTCAGGCTTATATCCTTGTCTGCCCACAAATGGATTACCCGGTGCCGGCATTCCTTCCTTTGTAATCTTGATTATTTTGCCTAAGTAATTATCTGTTTTTTGAGCATATACACGAGTTTCCTTATCTGACCTTTCTCCCGTACTTACAAACAAGTTTCCATCTTTATCAAAAACCAGTCTGCTCCCATAGTGCTTGTCTCCATCATAGGAAGGTTCTGCACGGAAAATTACCTTTACCTCTGCAATAGTTTTAAGATCTGCAGAAAGCTTCCCTTTGGCCACAGAAGTTAAATTTCCATTACCAAATGGTTCTGAAAAACTGAAATAAATAATATTATTCGTCTTGAAATCAGGATCAAGTGCTACATCGAGCATTCCTCCCTGGCCTTTGGAGTCTACCTTTGGAAATCCATCAATTTTAGAAACCTGCTTTCCGTCTTTTGAAACAACATTCATGGAACCTCTTTTATCCGTAATAAGAAAACTATCATCCGGTAAATTGATAATTCCCCAAGGTTTTCCCAGCTCTTTGTTCAATACCTCTACTTGATAAGCTGTAGTTGTTTTCACTGCCTTAATTCTTGTCTGTCCCTTGAATGCGGGTTCGTATTCAGAATTAGGTCTTTCTGTTTCAACACTGCCGTCATTTCCAATTTGCTGTGCATTGGCATGGTTCTTTTGGCATGAAGATAAAATCAAAAAAACGCTCATTGCCGGAATATAAAATTGACTGATTTTCATAACATTATGATTAGATGATCTAAAATGAATGGAAAAATAATGCCATAAAATTTGTGTAGTTAAATTTCTATTCTACCCCTATAGAACAAATTACAATATTATAGAATGAAAGAGATTAAACAAGCCGATTCTGAAAAGAAACAAAGTTGATGTACCCTAATTATTTCTTTCGTATTTTTGTTGTATACATTCTTTTCTTATGGATTTTAAGCTTCAATCAGAATATAAACCTACAGGGGATCAGCCTCTAGCCATCGAAAAACTTACTGAGGGAATAGAGATTGGTGAAAAGTACCAGACTCTTCTTGGGGTAACAGGATCCGGAAAAACCTTTACCGTAGCGAATGTTGTTCAAAATGTTCAACGTCCCACCTTGGTTTTGGCTCATAATAAAACTTTGGCTGCACAGCTTTTTATGGAGTTTAAAGAATTCTTTCCGGAAAATGCTGTAGAATATTTTGTCAGTTACTATGATTACTATCAGCCGGAGGCCTATATTGCAACAACAGGAACCTATATTGAAAAAGACCTGAGCATCAATGAAGAGGTTGAAAAGCTGCGTCTTTCTGCAACAGCCAGTCTTCTTTCAGGGAGAAGAGATGTATTGATTGTAGCTTCTGTTTCATGTATTTATGGTATTGGAAATCCAACGGAGTTCCATAAGTCCTTAATTTCCATTGCCATTGGAGACAAGGTAACAAGAACAGCGCTTCTTCATTCTTTGGTTAATGCTTTATATGCAAGAACATTAAATGAATTTCAAAGAGGTACATTCCGGGTAAAAGGAGATGTAATTGATGTTTTTCCTGCTTATGCAGATAATGCTATCAGAGTTCAGTTCTTTGGAGACGAGATTGAGAAAATACAAAGCTTTGATCCTGTAACAGGAAATGTAGACTCCAGTTTTGATCAGATACAGATTTACCCTGCTAATCTTTTCGTAACATCAAAGGATACATTAAATGGAGCTATTAAGCATATTCAGGACGATATGCTAAAGCAGGTTGATTTCTTCAGCTCTATCGGAAAGCCTCTGGAAGCCAAAAGACTTCAGGAAAGAACCGAACTGGACCTTGAGATGATCAAAGAGCTGGGATATTGTTCAGGAATTGAGAATTATTCAAGATATCTTGATGGCCGACTTCCGGGGACAAGACCTTTCTGTCTGATTGATTATTTCCCAAAGGATTTCTTGATGGTGATTGATGAAAGCCATGTAACGGTACCTCAGGTTCATGCCATGTACGGTGGAGACCGAAGCCGAAAGGAATCGTTGGTAGAATACGGCTTCAGACTTCCTGCAGCAATGGATAACAGGCCTTTAAAATTTGAGGAGTTTGAAGGAATACAAAATCAGGTAATTTATGTTTCCGCTACCCCCGCTGATTATGAACTGGAAAAAACCGGAGGAGCCTATATTGAGCAGATCATTCGTCCCACAGGATTATTGGATCCTATCATTGAGGTAAGACCTTCTTTGAACCAGATTGATGATTTAATGGAAGAAATTCAAAAGAGATCTGATGCTGACGAAAGGGTTTTAGTGACTACCTTAACGAAGAAAATGGCTGAAGAGCTTACCAAGTACTTTGTAAAATTCGGAATCAGAACAAGATATATCCATTCTGACGTAGAAACTCTGGAACGTATTCAAATCATGCAGGATTTACGTTTAGGACTTTTTGATGTATTGATTGGGGTAAATTTATTACGAGAAGGGTTGGATCTACCAGAAGTTTCACTAGTTGCTATTTTGGATGCTGACAAGGAGGGAATGTTGAGAAGCCGAAGATCAATGATTCAGACAGTGGGACGTGCGGCAAGAAATATTAATGGAAAAGCCATCATGTATGCGGACAAGATTACCAAATCTATGCAGGCAACACTGGACGAAACGGAATACAGGCGTGCCAAGCAGATGCAGTATAATGAAGATCATAACCAGAAGCCACAAGCCTTAAATAAAAAGATATCCGAAAACCTTGTTGGAAGAAGCAAAGACTTCCCGGATGAAAAATACACTCAAAAGGAAATTATGCAAAAAGTAGCAGAAGCCAAGGCTACCTATGCGGGTGAAGATATTGAAAAAATGATTGAGCAGAAGCAAAAAGAAATGGAAGCAGCGGCTAAAAGTCTTGACTTTATAAAAGCGGCTAAATTAAGGGATGAAATTGCAGCCCTAAAAGCTTAATTGATCTTATAAATGAGTTATGGCGGCTTCTTCGAAGCCGCCATAACTGTATCTTTTAAAAATGATCTGTTTTATTTTTACAAGCCATTTCTTACGGATGCCCTGATTGGAGCTAACAGATCCATCAAACCATTTAATTTGATTTCATAAACTGTTGCCAGCTGCATTCCCAATTTTCCTTTAGGCATTCCGTTGCGATGAAACCATTCAAGGTAGCTAATCGGAAGATCAACCAATATCGTGCCCTCATATTTTCCAAATGGCATTTTAAAAACACAAATTTCCTTTAATATTTCCGGATTTATTCCCTCCACGTTTATCTAATTAAATTAATCTATTTTCTATATTTTCATCATTGGGTAATTCCAGATCGGGGTGAGCATTTTTGTCCGAAAACTCATTCCTGTACACCTGTATCAAAAGAAGAGTAAGCGAAATCAGAATAGGACCGAAAATAAGCCCCATAAAGCCAAATAGATTCATTCCCATGATAATTCCGAATACTGTATTGAGAGGGTGAATATTCTCCAATTTCTTCAGAAGAGTAAAACGAAGCAGATTATCCGTAAGTCCTACCACCACCACACAATAAATAGCCAAACCTACTCCTTGTACAGTATTTCCCTCTGCGATCATAAAGATACAGACCGGGACATAAATGATTGCCGTCCCAACAACAGGAATAACCGATGCTGCAGCCGTTAAAGCAAAAAGAAGGATAGCTCCCGGGGCTCCGAATATAAGATAGCCTATAAGTGCTACAATCCCCTGCCCAACTGCAACAACAGGAATCCCAATAGCATTGGCCATAATCAGCTTCCTCATTTTATCGCCAATTAATGAAATGTTGGATCTCTTTAATGGTGCGGAAGTAGTGAGGATTCTTTCAAATAACCTTGGTTTATCCAGCATAAAGTAAAGAATAAAATACATGGACATCACCACGGTAAGGGTATTGAAAGTCCCACTAACTGCTGAAGTTGAAAATTTACCTACAGAATCTTTCAGTTTGTTCATATTTTCCTTACTCAGAATATCAAACCCTGTCTTTGAATAGATATAGGAATGTATCTTATCTAAAAACACATTAAACTTAGCCATATAGGCTTGTGCATTTCCTAATTTATCAATGATAAGGTCTGCAATAAAATAAATCGGTAAAATCAGAACAATAAGACTTGCAAACATTAAAGTAAATGCAGCAAGAGAAGATTTCCATTTTTTTTCTTCCTGGAGATAAAAGTTATACTTTCGGCAAACAACATAAATGGTAATAGCCCCTAAAACCGATGGAATAAATAAGGCCAGATTAAAGCAGATCAATCCTGCCAATATCAAAATAATGGCCAGCAGGGCGACTTGCTTTATGGCAACACTGCTTATCTGATTATCTTTATTCATCGCGTATGTTTTTATATTTTATTGTTGTTTAAACATTATTTGTCTTGGCTTTCCAAGGTACGCACAATACGTGGAATACATGACAATCATAATAAACGGAGCCGTTACAATAAGTCCGATTCCACAAAGAATGATTCCTGCACCAGAAATTAACAATCCCAAAAGACTTGTTACCAGGAAAGTTCCATAATTTTCTTTTGCAATATTGAATGATCTGCTTAACGCATCCATAGCTGATGCATTTTCGAATAATAAAATAGGATACCCTAACAATAGGAAAGGATAAACAAATAGAAAAGGTAAAAAGCAAAGCCCCATTGCAATAGAGGAAATAATCCCTGAAATAAAGCTATAGATCAATATATTAACTAGATTCTGACGATATCCAATAAACAGGTCAGAGAATTCAATTGGATTTTTTGTATTGAACTTATTTACCATATAAATTAAACCTACATACAAAGGAGTCAGTAAGAGTAAAAAAAGGCTGGAGAAAGTCATATACGATGAAAAACCAGGAGTTTCCCAATATCTGAAATTTGAGTAATCCCCTGAGGATTGCATTTCCTCCATTATGGCAGCAGAATTAAATCCGGTAACCGCTTGAATGATAAATCCACCCGCTATATAAATTATCATGGCAACAATGGCATAACCAAATATTCCTTTATACATTTCAAAGGCATGCGAAATAATTGATCCCGTTTCCCTGTTTGGGACAGAACCTTGCTGATCAAATTCGTTAAATTCAGACATAGTTTAAATATTTTATGATTTTACCAAATTTAACTTTTTTTGATAAAAAAACACATTAAACACTGCTGAAATTTACTTTTTCTCAGAAAAAACTGTTTTATATAGGGAATAGATCATGGCATTCCAGAAAGGAAATGTAAATAATCCTCCTATTAAAAACAAAGTGAACCCCAAATACTTAAATAGGACCGCTACAAATACACACACCATTATTTCTATAAAGTACATCTTGAGTGCCTTAAAGTTTAAAGAAATTGCTTCGAAGATTCTTTTATCGGTAAAAAACATCAATGGTGCTACAAATACAGTCATTGCAACCCAAATCACAGCCAATAGCACCGTAGGAACTGTCAGTCTGTAGATCATAAACCAGAAAAGGTAATAGCCCAGATACTTAAAAAAATTGAGTCCGTTGTATCCTACAAACAGGTCTCCCAGTACAATCTTTTCCTGAAGATCAAGTTTTCTGAAGATTTGAAACAATCCAAGATTTAAAGGATATAGAAATGCTGTAGTCCCCCAGATTGCCAATGTAAACATTTGATAGTTTTCTGTGGCACTTAATTGGGATATTTTTTCCATATAGGCTTTCGTCCCTTCGTTAAGCGCTTCTGCTAACACTTGATTTTGTTCCCATATTTCATATTTGACTCCGAAGAAATATAGGGAAGTAAGAAATATTCCAAAAAAGATTATTGAAAACATCAACTGGAAAACTAATGTTTTATTCCAATAATAAAAAGCCTGCTTCAATATAAAATCTATTCCCGGTTTCTGAGGATATTTGCTCTGCATCATAAAAATTTTATGCAAAAGTAAACATCAATAATTATTTTTGCTGAATGTTTTCAGTGAATCATCAAAAATTTATAGAAATGGACGAACTTTCTCTTAGGAAGGTTCCCTATTTTTTCGTTATCGATTTCCTTTTAGAAAATGTCGAAATCTATCAGGAAAATGAAATTAAAAAATCAGGCTTAATCATTGATTTTCAGAACTTTTCAACCATAGAGAAAGTTCCTGAATTAAATAAAAAAATAGCATGGAAATCATTTCCGGAGACTTTAGAAAGCTTCAAAAAAGGCTTTGATAAAGTTCAAAAAAATATTCGCCTGGGAAATTCATATCTTGTAAATTATACCCGGAAAACTGAAATTGAGACCAATTTGGCGCTAAAAGAAATTTTTTATCACTCCGAAGCCAAGTATAAGGTTTTTTATAAAGATTTTTTTGTATTTTTTTCTCCTGAAACTTTTGTGAAGATTATAGACAACAAAATCTTAACCTATCCCATGAAGGGTACCATTGATGCCTCGCTGGAAAATGCAGCTGAGATTTTGAAGAATGACAAAAAGGAGAAAGCAGAACATTATACCGTAGTGGACCTCCTTCGCAATGATTTGAGCATGGTGGCAGATGATGTACACGTTGAGCAATTTCAGCAAATTGACTTCATCAAAACGAGGCAAAAGGATCTCTACGCGATGAGTTCTGAAATTTCAGGAATTGTAAAGCCTGAATTTGACGGAAAAGTAGGAAGTATTATGCAAAAGCTTCTTCCTGCCGGTTCTATTTTGGGCGCTCCCAAACCCAAAACCCTGGAAATAATTCTGGATGCAGAAGGATATGACAGAGGATACTATACGGGAGTTTGTGGCTGGTTTGACGGTAAAAACGTAGACAGCTGTGTAATGATACGCTTTATAGAAAAAGAGGGGGGTAAACTCTATTTCAAAAGCGGAGGCGGTATAACGCACATGAGTAAATTAGAAGACGAATATCAGGAAATGAAAAATAAAATCTATGTCCCAATTCATTGAAAGCATTAAAGTAGAAGATCAGGAAATTTTTCTATTAGAACTCCATCAAAAACGTGTCAATCAAACATTTTCCAATTTTGGAAAAGAAGATTCTATTGACCTGTCCAAAATCTACAAAAATCTAGAACACGATGAAGACGGACTTTTTAAACTAAGAGTTTCCTATGATCTGGATAAAAGGATAAGAACTCAAATGATTCCCTATGCTATCCCCGAAATACATGACTTTCAGCTGGTAGAAAACAATAGTTTCGATTATTCTTTCAAGTTTGAAGATCGTAAGGAACTGGATAAAATGAAAATGAAGTCTAAGGCTGAGGAAATTATCATTGTAAAAAATAACCATATCACCGATACTTCATTTTCCAATCTTTTATTTTTAAAAGGCAAGGAATGGCTTACTCCCACGACTTATCTTCTAAATGGAGTGCAAAGACAACAGCTTTTAAAACAGAAAAAAATAAAAGAGGCTGAAATTACCTTACAAAATATAAAGCAATTCAGCCACTTTCAACTCATCAACGCCTTAAATGATTTTGATGATATGTTTATCTACCCTATTGACAGAATTATTAATCTGCCGGGGAATGAAGAATATCTTGATCTTTAGTTTTCTTTCATAAAGTTAAAGTAAGCTTTCTGCACATCTGCACTATTCTTTCCGTATGTATTGACTTCCAAAATTTTTGGTAGTGCATCTGGCTTGAAAAAATTCTCCAGTACTCTGTCTAACGTTAAATCATCTTCTACTCTAATGTAGGAAAACCCGAAATGTTTTGCCAAATGTTCAGCATTTTTGCGGTGCTTTGTAGCGATAAACTCATCTAGTGTATTGGGGTTTGCATTTCCTGGCCCCGGAATGATTTTAAAGATATTACCTTCTCCATTATTAAAGATGATAATCCTTACAAATGGAGGAATATATTGGTTCCAAAGACCATTGATATCATAAAAGAAGCTTAGGTCACCCGTAATCAGTAAAGTAGGATTTGCATTTTTGATCGCAAAGCCCATTGCTGTAGATGTGGAACCGTCAATTCCACTCGTTCCACGGTTACAATACATTTTTCTTTTACCAAAATCAAACAACTGTGCATATCTGATCGCGGAAGAATTGGCAAAATGGATATTATAGTTTTCAGGAACTGTTTGTGATGCTTTATTAAAAAAATAAAAATCTGAAAACTCAACGGTATTTAAAAACTGCTGATGTTTAGCATCTTTTTTATCTCTTAGTACATCCCAAAGGTTAAAATAAGGTCTAGGCTCCAGATTAATAAATTTCAATAATTTGGAGAAGAAAACTTCAGGTTTTACTTCTACTTTCTCTGTTAATGAAAAGTAGGTATCAGGCTGCCAGACTTCATCCAAATGCCAGTGCTGCTTTGGTCTCGCACTTCTAAGAAACTGTTTAACTTTTTTGGAAACCACATTCTGCCCCACTGTAATCAATAGATCCGGAGCATATTTTTTATAATCTTCTTCTGTAAAATTGAAGATATAGCGGTCTATATGTCTGAAAAACTTCTCGTGGTAAAGATTGGAATTTGCTTCACTTAGCACAACCACTGAATGGTTTTTCACCAATTGTGTCAATTGATTTTCCAATTCAGGACTATAATCTCTGGTTCCCACCAATATCATAATTCTCTGGGAGGTATGCCATTCTGCAATCAGATTGGATGGAACCTCATAATCTTTATGTCTAATCGTTTTTTCAACGGTAGGGAAGGGAGGAAGCTCTGAAACCAATTCATACAAGGGTTCTTCCAGTGGAATATTAATATGTACCGGTCCCTGCTTTTCAAAGCAAAGCTCGATAGCCTTTTTAATCGTATCAAAATTAATATCTTCTGCATTCTCCTTACTATCTTCCAAAAGCTGAAAATCCCCATAAGAGTGCTGATGAAAAACATCCTTCTGCCTGATCGTCTGACCATCAAAAATATCGACAAAATCCGTTGGCCTGTCTGCTGTAAGCACTAAAAGTGGAATATTCTGGTAAAATGCTTCTGTAACAGCAGGATAGTAATTAACTACCGCTGATCCGCTTGTACAGGTAATTGCTACCGGTTTTTTTTCACTTTTTGCCATTCCTATTGCAACGAAAGCAGCACTTCTTTCATCCACAATGCTATAACAGTTAAAACTATCCACTTCTGAAAAGTGAATCGCCAAAGGAGCATTCCTTGATCCCGGTGAAATTACAATGTCTGCAATTCCATACTGCTGAAGAAGATGTGCAAGTATTTGGATACTTCTCTTGGAAGAATATTTTTTCATACAGCAAATTTAACTTATAAATAATGATTTTAAAATCATTTAAATTAAAAAAAATGTAATTTTGCTATTCGTAAATTTCTAAAAATGGATAAAATACCTAGTGTAGACCTGCGTGATTTCCTTTCGGGCAACCCGGAACGCAAACAGAAATTTGTAAATGAAATCGGAAAAGCTTATGAAGAAATTGGTTTTGTAGCCTTAAAAGGCCACTTTCTTAATGACACCCTTGTAGATGATTTGTATGGAGAGGTAAAAAACTTTTTTGAACAACCAGTGGAAACGAAAAAGAAGTATGAAATTCCAGGCATTGGTGGACAAAGAGGTTATGTAGGATTCGGTAAAGAGACTGCAAAAGGTTTCAAAAAAGGAGACCTAAAAGAATTTTGGCACTTTGGACAATATGTGTCTGATGATTCAAAATACAAAGCTGAGTACCCAGACAATGTAATCGTTGACGAACTTCCGAAGTTCAACGAGGTAGGTAAAGAAGCATTCCAGATGCTTGAAAAAACAGGACAATATGTTCTAAGAGCATTAGCTTTACACCTTGGATTAGATGAGTTCTATTTTGACGATAAGATCGCTGAAGGAAACTCAATTCTAAGACCTATTCACTATCCGCCAATCACAGAAGAACCGGATGATGCCGTAAGGGCTGCTGCTCATGGAGACATCAACCTAATCACCCTTTTAATGGGAGCACAGGGTAAAGGTCTTCAGGTTCAAAACCACAACGGAGAATGGATTGATGCAATTGCAGAACCAGATGAATTGATGATCAATGTTGGAGATATGCTTTCAAGACATACCAACAACAAACTGAAATCAACAATCCATAGAGTGGTAAACCCGCCAAGAGAGATGTGGACCACCTCAAGGTATTCAATTCCTTTCTTTATGCACCCAATCAGTGCAATGTCTTTAAATGCTCTTGACAACTGTGTAGACGAAAACAACCCAAAATTGTATGAAGACACTACAGCAGGAGAATTCTTACATGAAAGACTTATTGAGCTGGGTTTAATTAAGAAATAATAAACTAATCTATAGTAGTCAATAATTGATCATTTGCTGGTAACAGTATGATTAATTATTGACTATTTTTTTATTCTATACTCTATACAGGGATTGTTAAAATAAGATATAAAGGAATACTTCTTCTATCTTTCATATAAATTCTTCTCTTTTCTCACTTTCTTACTTTTATTAATTTCAATAAACTTATTAGGCTTAATTAATAATATTTTGATTAATTTTATTTTATTATCAAATTTTTAATTAAATCAATATGAAAAATCTAAAGAAATTAAGAAAAGACCAATTAAAAGCTATTATTGGAGCCGGAGTTCAACTTCCTGAACCAGACTTCTGTATGTATTATTGTAATGGAACAGTAATCTGTGCTACTTGTAGTAATGATTTCAAATGCCCGGATATGAACAGTGATGTGTAAGATAGAACTAATTAGTTCCTAAAAAGACACCACTCATTCCCGAGTGGTTTTTTAATAAATCCAGTTTTATTGATAATGATTGGTAGTTCAAGTGACCTCGTAGGACAGCTGAAATTGTCTTAAATCTAAATACCAACCCTTTTACCTATCCATTCAAATATATAGCTTTAAAACAGCTTATATTCACGATTATTTAAAATACTCAGAGTTGGGGATAGTGGTATATATGCACAAAAAAAATCCTTTATCGCAATGATAAAGGATTTTAAAAATAAAATAAAAACTGGCGGCGGCCTACTCTCCCGCGTT
>NZ_JAWRWZ010000383.1:0-264 GCF_046535285.1 Chryseobacterium sp. SIMBA_028
GGAGCTGGGGAGGTCTGCAACGGCCTCCCTGTCGCTCAACGATTCGGCTGTCAGGGGACTGGCAGGCAAGTCATCCGGCGCTATTGGCATGAGCGACCTACGTGGCAAGTCCTCATGGGTGCTACAGACGACGATCACGATTGGCAGCAGTGGCTCCAACTACGGCTTCTCAAACACGGTGTTTGGCTCCATTGCCAACCGTAACTTCCACGGAAGGACGATTACGTATTTGGCAAGAGCGGGCTTCTTTAACGGCAGTGGCTT
>NZ_JAWRWZ010000384.1:0-264 GCF_046535285.1 Chryseobacterium sp. SIMBA_028
GAAAAAAGTTTATTATACCCAAGCAACGCCGCTGTAGCATATATAAAAGCAAAAGAAAATAAATAGGTGTAAAATTTACCTTTATATTTTTGTTTAAAAGAGGGCACTTTCTGACCAAAAACCATGGTCAGAATTATACATAAAGCCAAAACGATGAATAGCACCACCAAAAGTTTTGGATCTAAAAGATTAATAAAATATTTTTTTATGTTTATCTGTGTCATATCATTGTGTTATATCCTTGTATTATATCCTAAAACAGGG
>NZ_JAWRWZ010000385.1:0-264 GCF_046535285.1 Chryseobacterium sp. SIMBA_028
TGGCCTATGAGTACGCAGAAATTTCCAAAACAGTTTCAGGATATTTTAGGAGTGGGACGAACCATGATCCAGCAGACCTATGACAGGATCAGCAAGATTATTCCTAATGAAAATATATTCGTCATTACCAATAAGGAGTATGTAGCGCTTTCGCACCAGCAGCTTCCGGAGGTTCCTGAAGAAAATATTGTCGGCGAGCCGTTGATGAAAAATACCGCTGCCTGCAATTTGTATATGGCCAATAAAATTGCTGAAATTGACCCG
>NZ_JAWRWZ010000386.1:0-264 GCF_046535285.1 Chryseobacterium sp. SIMBA_028
GGCGGACGCGCCGAAGTTCGAGGCCTTCTCCGCCGGGATGTTCATGCCGGCGAATGGTCCGCCACGGCCCGGACCCATTGGCGGCCGGCCGGGGCCCCGGGAACCTGCTGCAACGCCGCTCATGCTGCTTCCTCCGCTGCAAGTTGTGAGGAGACGATTTCCCGGTACGTCCCTGACGTATCCAGCAACTCGTCGTGCGTTCCTTGCCCAACGATCCTGCCGCCGTCGAGCACTAATATCTGGTCGGCGTCCGCGATACTGGAG
>NZ_JAWRWZ010000387.1:0-264 GCF_046535285.1 Chryseobacterium sp. SIMBA_028
GGGCATTACTCGTCTTGAAGTAGGACGCGGCTTGATGGCGGGTCTCGCCATCGTTCTCCTGGCCATGGTCTTCGACCGCATCACCCAGGCCTCTGGAAAGCGCGCTCAGGCGCACCTGCACACCAACAGCTGATGGGTACGATTATGAGCAACCACTACAAGATCGAGATCAAGAATATCTACAAGATATTCGGTGCCGACCCTGGCATTGCCATGGACAAGATCAAGACCGGTACCTGCAAGAGCGACATCCTGGATCAGACT
>NZ_JAWRWZ010000388.1:0-264 GCF_046535285.1 Chryseobacterium sp. SIMBA_028
GTTGTGTTCTCCGGACCGTCTCAGCAGATGCCGTCGGCTTTTCCTTAGGCATCCTGGAAGTGGTTCCGACCGCCGATGAGGACAAGATCGTCGGCCACCTAGGGCCGGACTTGCTCGGCCCGGATTGGGACGAGGCGGAAGCCTTGCGCAGGCTCCAGGCCGAACCGGACGTCCCGGTGGGGTTCGCTCTGTTGGACCAACGCAAGCTGGCAGGGATCGGCAACATCTACCGTTGTGAGGCCTGCTTCCTTTCCGGTGTCCATC
>NZ_JAWRWZ010000389.1:0-264 GCF_046535285.1 Chryseobacterium sp. SIMBA_028
GTCCTAAAGGATTTCAAAATCCATCACGCGGCAACTGCATACAGAAAGGGCTACCAGCTCGTTGATAATGTGCGCCCGCATGTAAAAAATCGTTTCATGCTGAAACTCGATTTTCGGAATTTTTTTCCGTCAATCATTTCAAATGATTTTTCAGACTACCTGACAAAAGCCGGCTGGCGCAACAAAGACGACATATACTTGCTTTGCAATGTCATCTTCAAATTCAACAGACGAAGAAAATTGCTTGAATTATCAATCGGCGCC
>NZ_JAWRWZ010000390.1:0-264 GCF_046535285.1 Chryseobacterium sp. SIMBA_028
CTGTAATAAAGCTCAAAACCTCTTCTTTTGTGAACATTACAGGCGGAAGTTTGTAGCCGTCCATCAAAGAATAACCGCTTCCCGCTTCACCAATAATTGGAATTCCGGCATTTTCTAGCGTTTTTACATCACGGTAAATCGTTCTGACGCTGACGTCAAATTTAGCAGCTAGATCTTGCGCTCTGACAATCGGTTTTGATTGTAATTGAGTGAGAATAGCAGTAACTCGATCGAGTTTTTTCAGGTAATGGTCGTTCATTGAGG
>NZ_JAWRWZ010000391.1:0-264 GCF_046535285.1 Chryseobacterium sp. SIMBA_028
CCGCTACCGCCACGGACGTGGCGTAGTACACGATGTTGCGGATGAAGTTGGTGGTCCCGTCCAAGGGATCAATGGACCAGCGATATCCCGACGGAGTTTCAGGGCGGGTTGTGCCGTATTCCTCCCCGGTGATGGTGTCTTGGGGGCGTTCAGCGGCAATTGCTTCGCGGACCGCGTTCTCCGCGGCGACATCGAAAGCCGTGACCCAGTCGCCGGCCTCGCCTTTGTTGGACGTATCGAGGCCTTCGCCACCGGTGCCGCTGG
>NZ_JAWRWZ010000392.1:0-264 GCF_046535285.1 Chryseobacterium sp. SIMBA_028
TGCCTTCGATATTTTCGGTTCATCAAGTGTTCATTCCTTCCATATTATCAGTTCATTTACCCGTACTTCTTTAATGCAGCAGCAGCCTCGTCAACACAAATATTCCGCAATTCCGAAATCTTTATCTCCTTCTTTAACCATCATTCTTGTATCTTTTGTTTCCAACTAACCGCCTCCTTAAAATTTTCACCGAAGAAATTTACACTCCATTCAGAAAATTCACCATATATTCACAACATTCTCCATTTATTTCAAAATTAATTG
>NZ_JAWRWZ010000393.1:0-264 GCF_046535285.1 Chryseobacterium sp. SIMBA_028
CTTCAAATACGTCCGCGGGCGCCCTGGACGGCGATAGCTCCGGTGGTCGGCGCAGACGCGGTCACATTGGCAAGACGCTGGCAGGCTCTCCAAGACTCAGGTCTTGCCTGGATTACCTCCTACAAGGGTCCAGGCGCCAAATATGCCGGGGCGATCGTGGAAATCGACTGCGTACCGGCAAGCATTGCCCCCGTCACGGAAGAGCTCGCCCGCGACCCGGAGGTCCTGTCCATCGATCAAGCCGCCGGTGGGCGGGATTTGGTG
>NZ_JAWRWZ010000394.1:0-264 GCF_046535285.1 Chryseobacterium sp. SIMBA_028
ATGAAAATAAAATGATTCCTTATGTTAAAACAACTCCTGCTGCCATTACGGAAGAAGCTATTGTACAATCTGAAAACAATGGGGTTCTTACCTTAAAAATCAATCGGGATGAACTGTCTGCGGTGAATATTTTCGATGGAAATAAAAATGTAGTGAAAACAGTTTCAAAAGAACAATATGATAAAGACGGAGGAATTGCTATCAAAGACCTGGAAAATCAGCCATATACTTTTGAAATCGTCACCGAGTTCTACAATTTGCAGT
>NZ_JAWRWZ010000395.1:0-264 GCF_046535285.1 Chryseobacterium sp. SIMBA_028
CTATGGCTTGTCACCGTTTTTCCGCATGTCGATCGCCACCAGCATCGACACGATTGGCGAAGGCTGCAAGAAGATCGCCGCCGCCGTCGCCGCTCTCGACTAGTACGAATCCGGTTGGGGCATGCGCCCCGACCCATAAAAAAGACGCCGCACCGGATACCGGATGCGGCGATCTCCTTGGAGTTCTTCGTCTTTCGTCAACCAGAAAGGGGTCCAGCGTGAAAGCTTGTCAATCAGGATTGCTAATTTCATTAGGTCTTGCCG
>NZ_JAWRWZ010000396.1:0-264 GCF_046535285.1 Chryseobacterium sp. SIMBA_028
TGTAATTAAGAGGATATTCCTTATTCTCTTTCCATACGTTTTTCTTATTATCAGTAACCGTTACAGTATCAAAATCGATCAGATCGAATTTACTGGTTGGCTTATTCATCTATATATCGATTTCAATAAAATCATCATATTGAGAAGCATAGGAAAGCTTTATATTGTCCTGAGAGAAACACAGAACGGATATGGAGATCAAAAGGAGCAGAAGTAGTTTATTCATTTTTTGTATTCGGTGTCTGGTTTTGCTGAAGGTTAAAT
>NZ_JAWRWZ010000397.1:0-264 GCF_046535285.1 Chryseobacterium sp. SIMBA_028
CCCTCAGCTCCACTTCGGAAGAAAGACCCCGCTCGTAGAGCGGGGTCTTTTCACGTTCAGCCCTGGGCGGGCGTGAACACTTACGCCAGCGACTGGCTGAACTCGGCAGCGCTGACGAACTCGATTCCTTGGAACGGTTGGTCCCCGACCACTTTGGCTAGGTGGCCTGGTGGAATTGTGTAGGAATCCCCGGACGAAATACTGATCTTTCCGCCGTCGTTCGTTTCCACTTCAAGGTTTCCGGACACGCAGAAACCGACGTGG
>NZ_JAWRWZ010000398.1:0-264 GCF_046535285.1 Chryseobacterium sp. SIMBA_028
GGTGATTGTTTTCTATCCCTTTGCTTTCTCAGGTATTTGTACCGGGGAGCTGTGTGAGCTTCGGGACAACCTTGCTGATTTTGAGGACGCCAACGCAACCGTGCTTGCCGTTTCCGTGGACAGCAAATTTACGCTCAGGGCCTACGCGGAGCAGGAAAATTACGGCTTTGACCTTCTGGCCGATTTTTGGCCCCACGGGGCAGTGGCGCAGCGGTACGGCGTGTTTGATGCCGCCAGTGGGATGGCATTGCGCGGAACGTTCAT
>NZ_JAWRWZ010000399.1:0-264 GCF_046535285.1 Chryseobacterium sp. SIMBA_028
CGGCTAGCCCACTTGAAGGCTTCGGCTTCATTCTGTTCTACGCCAATGCCATGATAGAACATATATGCCAATACATATTGTGCAGTAGCATATCCCTGATCTGCGGCTTTCTCATAGAGCTCATAAGCTTTCTTATAGTCCTGGGCAACACCAATTCCATTGCCATACATATTCGCAAGACTGAACTGGGCTTCAGCATTGCCGTCTGCTGCAAGTGGCTGCCAACGCTCTATTGCGAGAGAATACTTCTTCGCATCGAAGGCT
>NZ_JAWRWZ010000400.1:0-264 GCF_046535285.1 Chryseobacterium sp. SIMBA_028
GGATTAGACGCTCATCGAGTGCAAGCCATAGTTCGTCCTCATCCGCAAAACTTTGCGAGTTGACGACCACCATCAGATCGTAGTCGGAACGGTAACCACTCAGCCGGTCTTCCACCCAGTCTCCCCTGGCATAGGAACCATAGAGGATGACCTTGAGGATCTTGCCATCCGCCCGCTTGGCCGACAGCTTGGTCGCACGGAACCGTTCGGCCTCGAAGAAGATGATCTCCAGCACACGTGCAAGCTCGCGGCGTTTGCTCGCCG
>NZ_JAWRWZ010000401.1:0-264 GCF_046535285.1 Chryseobacterium sp. SIMBA_028
TGCTCGATGCTCTTCTTCTCGACATCGACCTGCGCGTTCAGGCTCGCCATGGTGTCGTCATTGAGCTCGGCGGACAGCGCATTCATCTGCGACTCGAGTTCCGGGTTGGCCTTGAGCGACTCCTCACGCACCACCGGTGTCAGGGCGTAGGCCGGGAAGTAGCCCTTGTCGTCCTCGAGCACCGTGAAATCAAAGGCCGGAATGCGGCCATCGGTGGCGAATACCAGGCCGACATCGACCTGACCATCACGTAGGGCCTGGTAG
>NZ_JAWRWZ010000402.1:0-264 GCF_046535285.1 Chryseobacterium sp. SIMBA_028
ATCCCGCGGCGCTCGCGAAATTCGACATTGGCAAGCATTACTACGTCGATTTCACGTCGGCGGAATAACCCAGGGAGCGGCGATCTGGGGCTGCGGAAGTCGCGCGTAAGACCCCGGGCGGCTCGAAATTTTATGGTGTCGCGATGAATTGTGTGTCGTTTGGCTTCTGGTTTGAGATCGGGCGCGTCCTCGCTGGTCTCGCGGTTTTAGGTGGTGTGTGTGTCTGCCTCGCACTCTTTGCGGTAGCCATCTTGATTTTGCGGC
>NZ_JAWRWZ010000403.1:0-263 GCF_046535285.1 Chryseobacterium sp. SIMBA_028
TCCGGTCACGCGGGCTCTTAACACTTCCGCCGGGTTGCCACCTCGCGGGGAGGCTAGACGTGTTGTTCGAAGACGTGCCGCCGCACCCACGCATGCATCGCGATCGCAGCGGCCGAGGCCGCATTCATGGAGCGCGTGGAACCGAACTGCTCAATCGACAGGGTCGCGACGGCGGCCTCGTGCACCTCCGGGGTAAGGCCCGGTCCTTCCTGGCCGAACACCAGAACGCACTTCTTGGGAAGGTCGTAGGTCTCCAAGGGCAC
>NZ_JAWRWZ010000404.1:0-263 GCF_046535285.1 Chryseobacterium sp. SIMBA_028
GCGGCGTGCTGCTTCTCTTCCTCGGCATCCGCGACCTGGTGACGCCGCCGGCTACAGCGCGGGAAGTGGGCGCCGGTAATCTCTTCCGTCTGATCGCCTCGACCTTTCTGCTGGCAATCTCCAATCCGGGGGCGCTGCTCTCCTTTGGCGGATTGTTTGCGGGCCTTGGGCTTGTTGACGGCAATACGGTCACGGAGACGGCGGCGATCGTCATCGGCGTCTTCTTCGGGGCGATGGCGTGGTGGGTGGCGCTGAGTGCGGCG
>NZ_JAWRWZ010000405.1:0-263 GCF_046535285.1 Chryseobacterium sp. SIMBA_028
GATATATTTTACCATTATTGAAGACAATGAGCTCAGGCCATGCGATTATAATTTTAACACTAGCACGTTTAGTTGCTACCGTAGAGGATAAAAGTTTAATTATAATAGATGAGCCTGAAAGCCACCTTCACCCTCCGTTGCTATCACTATTTATCAAGTCTTTGTCTGATTTGCTTTATGTTAAAAACGGAGTAGCAATATTAGCAACACATTCCCCTGTCGTCTTGCAAGGCATTCCTAAATCATGTGTATGGAAGATTTAT
>NZ_JAWRWZ010000406.1:0-263 GCF_046535285.1 Chryseobacterium sp. SIMBA_028
TAACAAAATTGGCGGGAATTTTTATTTTAATTACACGGATATGCGGGTTAACTTTTTAAATAAAAATACAGGGAAAGAGAAAAAGGTTCTGAGTGCTATTGCCAATATTTTTGTTAAAAATGATTCCAAAGGTGAGCCCAGCCATGTAGAAGTTGATGTAAAACGCGATTCCAACAAAAGTTTCTTCAATACTCTGTGGCAGGGAATTATGGAAGGATTGAAAAAGTACCTGATTTAATCTTGATTACTATATAAAAACTAAG
>NZ_JAWRWZ010000407.1:0-263 GCF_046535285.1 Chryseobacterium sp. SIMBA_028
CCAGACGCGATCGGATCACCTGCAGTGTTCGAGAGCGCTGGATTCGTCAACAAGCGGCGGTAGACGCGTTGAGTGCCTGTGGTCGACTGATCCGCAACCAATAGGTCTCCCGACGGCGAGACCTGAAGGTCTGAGCCGTAGTAGTGATAGATGTCCACGGTCATTCAGCTTGAACGATTGAGGTTTGGCCGTCGGCCGGTGGCGACGTTGTCGGTGCGCCGGTATTCGCGCCGCCGTTGCCGTTCGAATGGACGTGCGTCGCT
>NZ_JAWRWZ010000061.1:0-421 GCF_046535285.1 Chryseobacterium sp. SIMBA_028
GCTCTATTGCTGATAAAATGGTATATTATAAAAAACCTCTGCCAAGATCTGGCAGAGGTTAATATTATTAATTTCTTTAAGAAATTTATCTAAATGTAATTAAAGAGATTCGAATCTGATACTAGAATTGATAGACAAATGAATTAACATTCATTCCCGCTCCTACAGATGCAAATAAAAGAATATCTCCTTTTTTGATTTCATGAGCCGGTAATTCTCCGTCCAGAATCATTTTAAGAAGCGTTGGAATAGTAGCTACACTGCTGTTTCCTAATTTACTAATCACCATTGGCATAATATTTTCCGGCATTGGCAGATCATACAGCTGATAGAAACGTTTTACAATAGCCTCATCCATTTTCTCATTAGCCTGATGGATAATGATCTTACTCAGCTGATCAATGGTATATCCGCTTTCATC
>NZ_JAWRWZ010000408.1:0-263 GCF_046535285.1 Chryseobacterium sp. SIMBA_028
GCCTGCTTAATCTCGTCGAGCCACTGGCTCCCATCATGCGTGCCGTCGACGACCTCGACAAGCTTGCAGCGCAAGCCGCGCCCGGCAGTCTTGAGGAAGCAAGGTACAAACGGGACGCGCTGCTCCTCTCCATGTTAATGGCGAATCCGCTCAGGGCGCGCAACTTCAAACTCATGACGTGGAGTGAAAACGGAACCGGAAAGCTGTATCAACGCGAAAACGGGCAATGGCGGCTCCGATTTTCTGCCGGCGACTTCAAAAAT
>NZ_JAWRWZ010000409.1:0-263 GCF_046535285.1 Chryseobacterium sp. SIMBA_028
GTCAGGGGCGTCCATACCCTCACGGTGAGGATGCGTCCGCCGGCTTCGACGACGTCCTTGCGGTCCCCTTCGGAGAATAAGGAGAACCAGCTGAACGGGATGCCCCAGGTGGACGCCCGGGTATGGACCCGTTTGGCATCCTCGCCCGCGTTGATCCGGTCTATCCGGAGCTGGTGCTTGTCCCGCTGCGATACGGGGATGAGCAAGTCCGCCAAGGGACTATGGATGCCGTCCATGAGCGCGTTGGCTGCCAAACCTGCCCG
>NZ_JAWRWZ010000410.1:0-263 GCF_046535285.1 Chryseobacterium sp. SIMBA_028
GTAAGATTAACTCCATGATCTTGAATTTTCAGTAGCCGTTTGAGCTTCCGGTGCAACGATTGCCGGATGATCCCAAACAACCGGTCCCACAGCGATGCAGGTCCCGCTCGGCGCACGTCCGCCGACGCCGGGCCTTTCCGCAGTCCAAGGTCCGACCGGCAACCTCCCGCACACCACTGATTGTGGATGCGGGAGTCCCTGAAAATCACCTCCCCTGATGCCCGGCATTTTGCCCGTAGTGCAGCATCCCACCGGGGAAACCG
>NZ_JAWRWZ010000411.1:0-263 GCF_046535285.1 Chryseobacterium sp. SIMBA_028
TTTTTATAAGCGGCCCCTATTATTAAGATGCTGCATTTGTCTTTGCCCGACAGTTTCAAAGCATAGTCAGAGACAGAAATCGGCATGTTGGAATTGATTTCGTCCGCCAGATCAATTAATTTTGTCTGCAGCCCTTTTTCATTCGCGATCCATTTGAAGTAAAAAGGGTCAATCGGGATACAATGGCCTCCGACTCCGGGGCCCGGGATAAATTTTTGAAAGCCGAACGGCTTCGTGTCTGCCGCGCAGATGACTTCCCATAT
>NZ_JAWRWZ010000412.1:0-263 GCF_046535285.1 Chryseobacterium sp. SIMBA_028
GTCGCGCAGCTGTAAGCTTTGTAACACTCGGCTGACGGCCGGTCAGCGTTTTCGCTTCCACCGACCTTGAGCCTGATGCTGACTGCTCTAAGCCGGCTGAGAAGGCATTGACCAGCCGGGGCGATGCTTGCACTCGCCGGACGTGATCCACAGCAATACTCGCCGCGTGTTCGACATGTTGCTCGAGTGCCCTCCTCTCCAGCGCACTCTTCGTCTGCAAGACCTTTTTCGCGTGCCGCTGCGCCTCCGCCGCCAGCTCTTCC
>NZ_JAWRWZ010000413.1:0-263 GCF_046535285.1 Chryseobacterium sp. SIMBA_028
TTGCTGTTTGATTATTGAGGTTAAAAAACTATTTAATATATTTCTCTAATCCTATTTTCAAGCTCTTCAAATTCTTCACCGCCAGTTTTGCAATAGATTCTGCTCCGAGTGTTGATAAATGCGTGTCATCATCTTTTCCTTTTGGATAGTAGGGATTTTCACCTTCTTTATAATGTAAATGTAGCTTTTTTGAATTTTCAGGACCGTAAGAAATTTCCAGTTGCTCTGTTAATAGCTGCAAATCTACAAAAGGAACTTTCAGA
>NZ_JAWRWZ010000414.1:0-263 GCF_046535285.1 Chryseobacterium sp. SIMBA_028
GGATAAGTTTCCAAAGGAACATCCCAACCAACCATTCCATAGCTTACTCCTTTCTGAAAACCTTCAGGTAAATTATCGGTTATTGTATCAAATATTTTCTTGAATATTTCTTGTCTTTCCTCAGGAATTTTCGAAATATAATCTTCTACAGAATCTGCTTTAATTTGCATTTTAATTCGGTTTTTACAATTTTCAAATAAAGGATTAAATGGTTCACGAGGTTGAAAATCAATCGGCCCGTTTTTGATTTGAACAATGACATT
>NZ_JAWRWZ010000415.1:0-263 GCF_046535285.1 Chryseobacterium sp. SIMBA_028
TTAAAACCGTCATTTCACGATCGCTCTTCAAATATTTTACAGCAATGGAGTAGGCTTCCAAATAATAATCTAAGGCTGTGCTGTAATCGGACATCTGGTAATGATTAAGTCCAATACAGTTTGTGGTGATAAATTGTTGTTGATATAGGCTGTTTTGTTCGGCAATTTTTTTGGCTTCGGCAAAAATTTCTAAAGAGGTAGAATGATCTTTTTTATATAAAGCATCAATTCCTTTTTTTATTAAAGCATCGCAATGTGCTGCC
>NZ_JAWRWZ010000416.1:0-263 GCF_046535285.1 Chryseobacterium sp. SIMBA_028
CCGGCAATCAGCTGATCTGCCGATGTTGCACCCCCATTAAAATCCTTGGATGAGATAGAAGAAATCGATCCGGTCAGATCCGTCTTCTTCTGCTTACCGTATCCAATCAATACAACTTCATCAATTTTTTTCTCTTTTGTGGTAGAGTCTTGTATCTGCGCATGCATAATTGAGCTTGCCAATAAAAAAGCAGGCGCAATCTTTAATACCATTATAGAATTTTTCAAAATATAGTTTTTAAATAAGTTCGTTTTTTTCCAGTG
>NZ_JAWRWZ010000417.1:0-263 GCF_046535285.1 Chryseobacterium sp. SIMBA_028
TGCGAGCTTCAGCTTGCCCACACGGCCCTGGCGGCGGCAAAATGGCAAGCAGGTCTATGGGTTGGACGGCAAGCCGATCGGTCGCATCGAGGAAGTTGTTACAGGTTCATCGCGCCACATACTGCGACGGTCGTTGGGATGCTTCCCGACAATGATGCCCAGGCCTTCCCTCGAACGTCGCGAATAAGGTGCTAGCGACGCGGCTACCGCGCTCTGCTGTATCGTCTTCCGAGGACGATCCGACAACCAAACCGAAAGGAGAT